>JABUTT010000244.1 GCA_021443515.1 Bacteroidales bacterium | reverse complement strand
CCCTGGCTTGCGAATGCCTTGGCCATCTGAAGACCAAGTCCTGTGGATGCTCCTGTGACAACGGCTGTCTGGCCGGTAAGATCAAAATAATTTTTCATAATGTGAGTGTGTATAATTTTAACTACGCAAAGGTAAGAAAAAAATGGGTATCTTGAATAACAAAAAAATGCTTATCTTTGTAAGTTTTATATACAATGATAGACTTAAAGAACATATACAAGACTTATCAGACTGCGTCCCCTGTCCCTGTGCTCAAGGGAATAAACCTTCACGTGGACGAAGGGGAACTGGTCAGCATTATGGGTGCGTCAGGCTCGGGAAAGAGTACAATGCTGAACATAATCGGCATTCTCGACAATTATGACGAGGGTGAATATTATCTTGCAGGCCGTCTGATCAAGAATCTCTCAGAAGATGACGCAAGTATAATGCGTAACCAGCTCATCGGTTTCATTTTCCAGTCGTTCAACCTCATCAGTTTCAAGAATGCGATGGAAAATGTGGCTCTGCCGCTCTACTACAGGGGTGTGGGCAGGGAAGAGCGCAACGCCCTGGCTATGGAATATCTCGACAAGGTGGGCTTAAAGGACCATTGGGACCACAAGCCCAACCAGCTTTCGGGAGGACAGTGCCAGAGGGTGGCGATTGCGAGGGCTTTGATTTCCCAGCCTAAAATCATTCTTGCAGATGAGCCTACGGGCGCTTTGGATTCAAAGACCACTCAGGAGGTTATGAACATCCTTCTCAAACTCAATAAGGAGCAGGGACAGACCATTGTTATCGTGACACACGAGCAGGACATCGCAGCCCAGACTCCGAGACGTATATTTCTTAAAGACGGAGTAATCTACAAAGACGAAAGGTAATGCGCGATCTGTTCTCGGAAATATTCTCTTCGATGAGTCACAGCAAGATGAGATTCTTTCTTACGGGCATTTCAACGGCCTGGGGAATTTTTCTTCTCATTGTGCTGCTGGGAACAGGAAACGGAATAATCAATGGCATATCACACGCCTGGCTCAACGAGGACGATAATGTCGTGACTATCGAGCCTTCGAAAACAATGCTTTCCTTCAAGGGACATCCTGTGGGCAGGCGTATCGACATAGACGAGATTGACGGAACCCTGCTGAAAGAGGCTTTTCCCGAAAAAATCAGAGCCACAGTTGCCGAACTCGACAAGTATGTGCTTGTAAGTTACCGGAACAAGTATTCGGAAACCGATTTGGCAGGCTACTATCCGGGCTATAAAATAGTGCGCAACAATGTCATAATTGCAGGAAGGGACATAAACGACATAGACATTGAGGAATGCCGCAAGGTCTGCATAGTATCCACGAACCTCTGCAAGAGACTTTTTCCTACATTGAAGCCTGAGGAGATTGTAGGCAAGACTGTGGCTGTTTACGATGCCGCATTCAAAATTGCCGGAGTCTATCGTCCTGCGAAGTCATACAACATTTCAAGGACTATCATCGCCCCTTTCACTACGGTCAAGTCGCTGTTTTTCAATGATGACCATATCTCGAAACTCTCACTCATAGTTGAAGGTCTCGACAGCGAAAAGGCAAACAAGCAGTTCGTGGAGGATATGAGAGGTTTTCTTGCGGGAGTGAAACAATTCTCTCCGAGCGACAAGAAGGCTGTGACTATCACCAATACTTACGACCTTTTCCTTTATATCAGCGGCCTCTTCCGTACAATCAATCTCTTCCTCTGGATTGTGGGCTTGTCAACCCTTGTTGCCGGCGTGGTGGGTGTGTCAAACATAATGCTCATCACTGTCAGGGAAAGGACGAGGGAACTTGCCGTAAGAAAGGCTATGGGTGCATCGAGGCTGTCAATTATCAACCTCGTACTTGTGGAATCGGTGACGGTGACTCTTATCTTCGGATATGTTGGTATGGTGCTCGGTCTCTCGCTTGTGAAACTTGCGGCTTATATAGTGTCCTTATCGGTGGATGCAAGCCAGACCGGTGTTGCGAGCAGCATATTCATGAATCCTGGAGTGGATATGGGAGTGGTTCTCGGAGCCACTGCGATTATGGTTATTTCGGGTCTTCTTGCCGGTTATCTGCCTGCAAAGAAGGCTGTAAGTATAAAACTTGTTGACGCCCTCGCGGCAAATGATTAGGCTATGAAGTTGTTCGACAGAGATATGTGGCAGGAGGTGCTTGTGACCGTCAAAGGTCAGAAGGTGCGCAGTCTGCTCACTATGTTCGGCGTCTTCTGGGGCATTTTTATGCTTGTTGTCCTCATAGGCTGCGGTTTCGGAATGAAAAAAGGTCTCATAGGAAACATTATGACTATGTCTTCGAACAGCATAGTCTATACTCCTACCCAGACATCTATGGCCTATCAGGGCCTCAATGCCGACAGAAAATGGTACATCGAGCCTCAGGATGTGACTGCGGTCAGCCATAAGATGGGCAGCAGATTGAGATATATAACACTCGCGAATCTTGACGGTTTCCAGCAAATCAGCTCTTCTGAACACAGTGGCTATTACCAGACCCTGGGAGTCACGCCTACCTACTACATAGACATTCCGCAAAGGGTTATCTACGGAAGATATATAAATGAAACCGACATTTCCGAACGCCGCAAGGTCTGTCTGGCGGGAGAAAGGATTGTGGCTGAACTATTTGACACTCCTAATCCTGTGGGAAAAAATCTTATGGTGGATGGAAATGCCTACCTTATAGTGGGAGTCATCACCCATACCAATGAGAATATCTCCTTGGGTTTCTATTCCCAGGATTGCGTCATCCTTCCATTTACAACAGAGCAGGATGCATTCAATCATCGTGACCGTGCGGATATGTTCTCCGTGGGTCTTTACGATAAATACGATGCAAGTAAGGCTGGCGAAGAGATAGTATCGATATTGAAAGAAAACCATCGCATTCATCCCGATGACAATGCCGCAATGGAGATAATTTCTATGGTGGATGCGGTTGCGATGTACGGAAACACAATGACCGGAATCGAGGTTCTCATATTGATAGTGGGTCTTGGAACGCTGTTTGCCGGCCTTATCGGCATATCGAACATAATGTTGGTGACTATCAAGGAGAGGACCAAGGAAATAGGCATACGAAGGGCTCTCGGGGCTCGTCCAAGGACGATAATTTTCCAGATAATGACCGAGGCGCTTACGCTTACAATGTCGGCGGGAGTTGTCGGCATAGTGGCGGGAACTTGGGTGCTTCTGCTTTTGAACCACCTTCTCGGAGCGGAGTCGGGTGCGCTTATAGCCCGTCCTATGATACCGCCTTCCTACGCCTTTGGCTCTCTGCTCATACTCGTGTGCGGAGGACTTGTGTCAGGATATGTACCAGCCCGCAGGGCATTAAGAATAAAAGCAATAGAAGCAATTAGAGACGACAGATAAAATGAAAAAAGCATTCAAAATTTTAATATGGATATGTGTGGCGGCATTCGTCGTGCTGACATTCATCTTCCTTTGGAGGCAGTCAAAGCCTGTACCGGAATCTTATGAACTGATATATCCGGTGGAGAGAAACATACTCAAGAGCGCAATCGCCACGGGCCAGATTCAGCCTCGCCGTGAGGTTCATGCAAAGCCTAAAATCACAGGCATTCTGACTGAGATTATGGTTAATACGGGCGACAATGTCAAGACAGGCGATGTCATCGCGAGGGTGAGCGTCATTCCTAATATGACGGCCTACAACGAGGCTCAAAGTGCAGTCGAGACATCAAAACTCCGCTTGAAGGAGGCCCAGAGGGAATATGACCACTGCAAGGCTCTGTATGAGGATGGTGTGATTGCCCGGGAGGAATATCAGAAGGCATCCCACAGCCTTTCGATAGCCAAGGAGAATGCAGTTCGCGCCCAGTCGGAACTCGACATCATTATGTATGGAAGTTCAAAACGAAGCGGAGCGGTAAACACCACCTACGTCACAGCCACAATGTCCGGAAAGGTAATAGAACTGCCTCTCAAGACCGGCGCTTCGGTTGTCAGCACAAGCCCATACAACGAGGGAACCACAATTGCGACCATAGCTGATGTTACGGATATGATATTTGACGGCAAAATCGATGAAACCGAGGTTGACCGCCTCAAAGTCGGTCTTCCTGCCATCATCACGGTCGGTTCGAGCGTAGATCGCCATATCACCGGAACTCTTGAAGAAATTTCCGTCAGGGGAAATAAAGAGAATGGTATGGTTATGTTCAACCTGAAAGCTTCTGTGGACAGTGACGACGGCACAACAGAACTCCGTGCAGGCTACAGCGCCAATGCCGAATTCATCACCGACAGGGCTGAGAATGTGATTTCCGTGGAGGAAACGGCAGTTGTGTTCGAGGAAGGAAAGACCTTCGTCTATGTCCTCGTTTCATCCGACAAGAAAATACAGAAATTTGAAAAAGTACCCGTTGTCACCGGCCTCAGCGATGGCATTTACATCGAAATCAAGGAGGGTGTGACCTTGGATATGGCAATCAGGGGAAATAAACTTAATTGATGATGAAAAGAAGAATACTTGCATTACTCTTGCTTTCGGCCTTTCCACTGCTTTCTTTCGGACAGGCCATGAGTCTGGATGAGTGCATGAACTACGCAAAGGAGCACAATCCGGACATCGTTCGCAGCCGTCTCCAATATGAGACTCAGAGCACAATCCTTTCGGAAACCACGCTGAAAAGGGTTCCTGTGATCGGTATTGGGGCAAAGGAGACATTCCATACGGGCAACACCCTCATTATGTATGGTGTGGACGCCAATGTGACTATGGCTCTTACTCAGGTGGCTGCAACGCTTGAAATGCCTCTCATAACGGGAGGTGCGCTTCCTTATACGAAGAAGGCGGAGGAGCAGTCCCTGAGCGCTTCGGGACAAAACATCACGGTGACAGAGGTCAATATGAAAATCCGTGTTGCTGCGGCCTATATGCAGCTTCTCAACGACAGAAGTATTGAGAAAATCGCCGATTCGCAGGTGAAACTTTGCCAAAAGCAGCTTGAGAACATAAAGAAGTTGGTTTCAGGCGGAGTGAGAACTTCTGCAGACCTTGCGGAAGCCAAATCAGCCCTCAGTTCCGCAGAATTCTCTCTTACACAGGCGCAGGGAAGGACAGTCATCAGCCGTATAAGTCTTATGAACCTTATGGGCATGGACAGCAATGCCGAATTTGATGTTTTGGAACTTGAAGATGATGTGGATGAAGGCAATGTTCCTCAGGTTCTAACTCTTCTCGACAACATCGACATTCATCCTGTGGTGCAAACTGCCAAATTCAATCTCGCAAGTATGGAATTCAGGGAGAAGGCGTCAAAGGGCAGTCTCTATCCGAATATCTCTTTCTTCGCGAACTACAACAACTACTTCTATTTCCCTATCGGAGTCAAGGATGTGAAAATCGGTTCGCAACTCGGTATCAACGGCTGGGGCGCTTTCGGTATCACACTTTCCATTCCTATTCTTGACCTCAGCGTGAAGAAGAGGGTGCAGAGGGCGAAACTCTCCACTACAAGTGCAGTGGTTGCCCTTGATGAGTCCCGCAAGGAAGTTTCCCGTCAGGTGAACGAAGCCTATTATCAGGCAATATCGGCAAAGGAACGCTACATCTCGGCCCAGAAGGCTGAAATCGCGGCCAAGGAAGCATTTGACAGTTTCCAGAAACTTTTTGATGCAGGCCGCACCACAACTTATGACCTCGATCGCAGCAGGGCAAGATGGTTTGAAGCCAGTCAGGAAACTGTAAGGTCAAAATATGAGTACATTCTTCGCAACAAGGTGCTTGAGTTGTACAACACCAGCTATGGCGAGAAATAGCCGCCCTCGCGTAGAGGTTCGTAAAGCATTGGAATATAAACAAATATGATACGTTTAGCAATACTTATACTTATACAGGCCGGATGTGTGGTCGGAGCCCAATGTTTTTTGAAAGTGGCTCTTGCCCGAATGGGAGACTTCGCATGGGCCTGGTCTTTCTTCAAGAGCGCGCTCACAACATGGCAACTCTATATCTCCGGTGTTCTGGCTATTACAGGCGTTGTAGAGTGGATGGTGGTGCTCAAACACTATGATTTTTCTCTTGCCTATCCGCTCACGGCGATAAGTTTCATTGTGAGCCTTGTTGCAGGGGCCCTCATCTTCCATGAAGCCATTCCTCCTACTCGTTGGATAGGGGCCGTCCTCATTATGATAGGAGTCTATTTCATTGCGAAATAACACCTGAGAATTAAACAGTTTCTTAGATGAAGAGAAGGGATTTTATAAAACTTTCGGCACTCGGCGCTGCGGGAATAGCTTGTTCGGATGTCCTTGAAGCCGCTGAGCCCAAGCCACGCAGAAGGGTTGAGGCTAAAAACGACAGGAATTATTCCGTAGTTGTGATAGGCGACCTGCACTACGACAAACTGCCTGCAGAAGTGTATCACGAAGGCTATTCCGACCCGTCTCCCGAGCGGGAGGCCAACCACAGAAAGGAGTTCGTAAGGAATGACGAAATGTGGAAGAAACGTATGAGAGAACTTCTTCGCAGGGCTTCACGCCTCCGTGGCGAGGATACCCGTATGACTATTCAGGTCGGCGACCTTATTCAGGGAGACTGCGGAGATGCTGCCAACCATAAAATCCTTCTCGACGATGCCTGGTGTTATGTCAAAGGTGCAGTCGGAGGTCTTCCTCTTGTTACCGTGGCAGGCAACCATGACCTTCGCGGAAGAGACGACAAGGAGGTTACTGAGGCCTATCGTGAATATATGTCTGAGCGTATGAGCGAGGAACTCGGCAAACCCATCGCCAAAACCTGCTTCTACTATTGGATAGGGAAGGATGCCTACATAGTTGTGGATTTTACCAATCCCGACGACGAGGAAATCGACAGGATGTTCAATGAAACCCTCCATGCTCGCTATACCTTCGTCATCATCCATTCTCCCGTGATCCCATATCAGCACAAATCCTGGGCAAACTGGATAATTCACGGAAGAGACAATAACGCTGAGGCGCGAAGACATTTCCGCCGCCTTCTTGCCGAGAGAAATGCCATAGTTATTTGCGGTCACACCCACACAACCGAATATGCCCTCTGGGAAGGTGATGGCGGCAGCATTTCCCAGGTTACAGTGAACAGCGTATGGAAAAACGCCTCCTCAGCCTCTTACAATGTCATATCTTCGAATCCTGATGATTGGGGTGCAGTTGTGCTTATGGGTGGTTCGGATGCGATGAAGGATCTTATAAAAGAATATAAGGACGGCATCAGAGCGTTCAGCATAGCCTCCTCCTGCGGCAGCTACAAACTGCTAGTCTCGGATAAGGGCGTAAAGATGGAATACTATGCGGGTGCTTCTGAAGATGTAACCGAGGTCTTCACCCTCAGATAGGTTGCCTAAAAGTCTTTGAGCAACCTTTACAGCACATATTTGTTCTATAAATAACAATTTGAGTTATTTATAATCAGCTTCTTAGAAAAAAATTATTACATTTGTAAGTTATAACTTACGTGTGATGTCAAAAAGAATTTCTAACCTCATTTTGGCGTTGGCTTTTGTATCAGCGCTCCTATGTTCAATTGATGCTTCAGCGGCATCCAATTCCATATCAGATGCATTTGTTGCAACCGAGATTTCGGCGGCTATAGACACTGTAAAAACTATGACTCCGGAAGAAGCGGCAGCAAACCGCAGATCGACTATTATCTCATATATCAAGGCATCGGCAAAGGATACCGACATCGATAAGGAAGGCAAATCCACCTTCTTTGTCGCAGTCCTAAACGATTCGATTCTTATGAGACCTACCCGTCCGAAAATCGGCCTTGTGCTTTCAGGCGGTGGCGCCAAGGGATCTGCGCATATTGGTGTGCTGAAACTCATCGAGGAGTACGGTATTCCTATCGATTGCGTTGCAGGTACGAGTATGGGTTCCATCATCGGTGGTCTGTATGCGCTCGGCTACTCTCCCGACGAAATGCAGGAAATCATATCCAATATCGACTGGGGAACATATATGACCGACAGGATTGCAGAGAAATCGCTTTCATATCAGGAAAGGCTCAATCGCGCCCAATACCTCGTGGAAGTCCCTTTCTCAATCCGTGCAAAAAGCAGTGTTTCTTTGTTGCAGACTCTTCCGGGTGGCTTCGTTTCAGGAAACAAACTTGAAAACCTTTTCAACCGCCTTTGCTACGGATACCAGGGAGACATCAATTTCGATGACCTTCCAAGGCAGTTCGCCTGCGTGGCTACCGACATCGTATCAGGTAGGGAAATAGTATTGCGCAAGGGTAACCTTCCTAAGGCAATCCGCTCAAGTATGGCAATCCCGGGTGTCTTCGTTCCTGTGAGAATGGGCGACATGGTGCTTGTGGATGGCGGTTTGAAGAACAATATGCCTGTGGATATTTGTCGCCAGATGGGTGCAGACATCGTAATCGGCTCTATGGTCGGCAGCGAGGTGAAAGGCAATACTCCTGGTTTGACTTCAATTTCAGGCGTTCTCGGCAGTATCATGGGCGTCGTTACAATGGGACGTAACGAGGAGAATATCAAGGACTGTAACGTATTCGTAAAGCCGGACATCACAGGTTATGGTATGCTCAGTTTCACTGCTGAAAACATAGCGAAACTTGTAAGCGAAGGCTACAGGGCAGCATCTACACAGAGCGAATCTCTCGGCGACATCAGGGAAATCATCTCATCCTGGGGCCCTATCGACCTTTCTCTCAAGGCTCCTAAGGCAACTCTCGTTGGTGGGGCGGAGGATATTGCCCTCGGAGAAATTACCATATTGGGTGTTTCTCCTGAAGAGGTCGAGTGGTTGCTCATCAAGTCAAGACTCAAGAAAAGGGTAAATACAAATATCTCCGGTAGGGAACTCGAAGACAGAATAGAGGTTATGTACGGAACCAACAATTTCTCAAAGGTTATCTACTACCTTGAGGAGAATCCTGTAACCCATCGTTCCGACCTTACCATCGTTTGTGACGAGAAGGCGTCAGATGGTCTCAGCATGGCCTTCAGACTGGACACTCAGGAGGCCTCATCAGTCCATCTCAAATTTGGAATTAACACCCACAGAATCACCAGCCCTCAGTTTGACGTTTCCGGCATACTTGGCTATAATCCGAAAGTGACAATAAGCGGAGCATATTCCCACATATATCTTCCTAAGATTAACGTGTCCGCTTCATTCAAGAAGTATGAGTCGATGGTTTCCAACTACGGAAATGAATATGCCACTGCACGTTTCATGAAGCACGAGTACAAGTTCTTCTTCTCGGAGGCATATTCCCGCTACATTGCTGCAAGCTTGGGTATTCAGTTCGATCAGTTCGTCTATGGTCACGCATTCACAGACAATAATTATAGTGAGTCATTGAGATCAAAGGGTTTGGCTCACCCGTATCTCGGTGCCTTTGCACATTTTGCATTCGACAACAGGAATTCGATGTACTTTACAAAAAGGGGTGTGCTTCTCGACATCTCAAGTACCTATCGCTTCCTTGATTTCAAGCAAAGGGGCAGACGTTTTGGCGACGTAATGTTCAGGTTTGAGGGTTACATTCCTCTTGGAGGTCGCGTAATGCTTTCTCCTCGCCTTTATTCAAGGGTGCTCTTTGGAAAGTATAGCGATTGCGGTCCTTACAGCAATATTCCGGGTTATGCCTATTTTACTCCTAATGATGGCTATGAAATGGCTTATGCCAACTATATGGGCAGTCTTATGCCTGGTAAGTTCATCGACCAGCAACTTCCTTTCTTCGGTATAAACAATCCTGAAGAGATGTACAACAATCTTGCTGTCGCAATGCTTGAACTCAGAGTGAATGTCTATCGCAAGCATTATATTTCTGCAATAGGCTCATTCGCAAGGGAAGCTTTCACCTTTGCAGATTTCTTCAAGCCTGCGACAATGATTCCGTATTCGGATGTAATATTGTACACGGGTGACGAAATGACTGCTCTCAACCACTGGGGTGCAGGTTTGCTTTACTCATTCAAGAGTATTGCAGGTCCTATCAGGGCAGGTTTGGCTTATTCGGATGTCACAAAGAGGGTTTGTGCATTCGTTTCCCTTGGTCTGGATTTTTAGCGGAATTTGATACAGCGGGAACTGCTAAAGAATAGCGTCCAATAACTTATAAGTAGGGCGGAGCGATTCGAGTGAAGAAAAATTCGAGGCTCCGCTCTTGCTTTGTGCTGACGTGGCCTTGTCTTGGTTGCAGACCAATGTGGCAAAGGTTTCAATCTCACTGAGGAAGCCCTGGGTTGCAATCTGGTTGTTTGCCACCACAGGGACTGTGTGCGCAGGATTGAAAAGTTCTACCGTAACGATGCCTTTCTTGAATATTTTCTCCGATGGAATTCCCGCAAAAGAAGACGGATGTTTTGTGAGAGTGAGTTTCTCAACATCTGTAAGAGTGTATAAGCCGCCTTTGGTGTTGACCTCGAGGCATTCGCGGGCAGCAGTCCAGGAGCCCGAGGTTGTCAGTTCTACCGTGCCTGTAATCCCTTTGTGACGAAGCATGAGAAGCAGTGTCTCGGCACCTTTTCCCGAGTCAATCTTTTGTTGCGAGAGGATTTCGGCCTCGCCGAAAAGGTTGCAGAGTTCATCGAGAGGATGAATGAAAAGATCCAGAAGGGAATCCCCTTCTGGATAGAGTCCCACAGAATAGTGAAGGTGGTAAGATATGAGCGAGGCGTGCTTTAACTCTTTCCTTAAAATCTGAATGGCAGGTGCATAGCGTCTCTGGAGGCCCGCAAGAGCGAATACTCCGTTTTTTTTCTCGAGAGAGAGGAGTTTTTCAAGTTCGCTACTGTTTCGGCAAGGTGGTTTCTCTATGAAGAGGCATTTCCTTGCTCCCAAAACCTTTGATGCAAGTTCAAAATGTGCCTTAGGAGTTACCGAGATGAAGACTCCCTTGACTGCCTCATCAGCGAGAATCTCATCCAATGAGGTTGTGGCCCTGACTCCGAACTTGTTCTCGATCAGAGGAACTTTCGCAGGGTCGGTGCAACCGATGTATTTCAGCGGAATATGCAGATAGTCGATGGCGGGATAGAGGTTCTGCGTGCTGTGGGAACCTATGCCCACGAATGCGAATGAACTGTCGAAAGTCTGCCTGAGACTGCGGTAGTTGCGTATTTTCTTGTATCTGTCAATCAGGGCGTTTATCATTGCAGGTGGTTTTTATAAGGGATGAGTACTTGCTTTTGGGATTGTTGCACCATTGATATGGGCCGTAAAACCACTCGATTACTTTCTTTGGAAGAACTTTCTCGAGATTGCGGAGGATTATGATGTCGTATTTGCGATGATAGTTGATCCAACATCCGTTGCAGCCTCTGCAATGTTGCTTTTGGAGCGCGATGCTTGCCTTTGAGTTGAAAATCTCGTCAAGACTCTGCTCGTGAACATTTCCGAGCCCCAGGCCGAGATTCTGGCATATTGGCACCAAACCCTCTGGATGAATCACCAGTTGGCTCTTTATGCTGTGGCAGGGAAGTTTGAGTTCGCCTCTGCGCCAATAGTCATAGAGTAGAACGAAGTCGTAGTTTTCCGAAGTCTCGTGTATGGCCTGCGGAATTTCCATTTTCTCGCTGAGCATATCGGCTGAGGTGTCAAAAAAGTCCATTGTGCCGTATATGCCTATGCGGATGTCGATGTTATGGCGTTTTGCGACGTCTATGCAGTATTCCATATCCTTCATCGTGTTCCAAGGGGATAGGCAGAACATGAGTGAAACCGGGAACTCGTCTTTCAGCTGCTCCACGACCTCAATCACCTTGTCGTGACCATCAACGCCTCTCATCTCCTTGTAGGTTTCCTTGTCCCCATCAAGCGAAAGATAAATGTGGACAGGCTTGTATTCCCTTGCCATCTTCACCACCTTAGAGGGAGCAAGACAGTTTGACAGGAGGGTGTAGTTTGGATGATTGTCTCGGAACCAAGCCATAATCTCCGCAGCCTGCGGGTGAAGCACGAACTCACCGCCCTCAAGACCTACAGTGGTGTGACGGGTCACGCATTTTGAAGACATAATCTTCTTGATGTCTTCTAGGGTGAGATCCTGCTTGGGTTTCTGCCATATATTGCAGTGACGGCATCTGCTCTGGCATCTTGAAGTGGCATATATCATCAAAGATGTCAGTTTCTTATGCCGAGGTCTTGCCACATTATTGGCATAATAGAGGCCGTTGAGAATATAGTCTTTTAATTTGTACATCGTTTCAGGAGGACTTTAGAGGATGTGTTCAAGGTCGGCGAGGTCTTTGCCGGTCGTGGCCCAGGATGTAACGAAACGGCATATTGTGTTGCCATTTCCGTCGGGTCCCCAGATGTCGAACGCGGCGTGCTCCTGAAAGCGGGCAAGTTTTGAATCAGGAATCAGCACAAACTGCTGGTTGGTAGGGGAGTCTCCCCAAAAGCCATAGCCGTGTGAGGTGAACATAGCCTTCATCTTCATTGCCATATCTATTGCGTGCTGCGCTATCTTGAAATAAAGTCCGTCGGTAAAGAGGGTGTCGAACTGAATGCCGGTAAGACGCCCTTTTGCAAGCAGAGCGCCCTGCTGTTTTACATAACTGAAGAAGTGCTTAGGCATATTGTTGTGGGTAAAGACAACCGCTTCGCCGCAAATTGCGCCCATCTTTGTGCCTCCTATGTAGAACACATCGCAGTGGGCTGTCAACCAAGGTAAATCCACATCGTTTCCTTCAGCCATAAGTCCGTATCCGAGCCTTGCTCCATCTATGAAAAGCACGAGATTTCTCCTCTTACATATATCGTAAATGGTTGATATTTCAGACTTTGAATATATTGTACCCAATTCGGTAGGGAAGGTTATATAGACCATGCCGGGAATGACGCAATGCTCGTGGTTGCTGTCGGCGAAAAAGGCCCTCAGGTAGTCGTCGAGAGTCTCCGCGGTGAGTTTTCCGTTCACTGCAGGGAGGGTGATGACCTTGTGGCCGGTGCGTTCTATCGCTCCAGCTTCGTGGGTGTTGATGTGACCAGAATCCACGCATATCACCCCCTGAAAACTGTTCATGAGGGAGTGGATAACGGTGGCGTTGGTCTGGGTGCCTCCGGTAAGGAAAAATACCTGTGCCTCAGTGCTGCCGCAAGCCTCCTTTATCTTCTCCTTTGCCCTTTCAGTCCACTCGTCGCTCCCGTATGGAAGAGAATATTCGCCATTTGTACGGATGAATGCATCGAGAATTGTAGGGTGCATTCCGTTATTATAATCACAACCGAGATAAATCATAATTTCCTTAAATATCCTACAAATATAACAACCAGTTTTGAATTTGCTGCAAAATTCTTATCCAAAACGCCCCAAAACGTCAGAGCTCAAGACCGCATAAAGAATTTTTGTGATAAAATATAGGCGGCTTCTCAAAAAAATGATTAAATTTGCGGTCTATTATTCCGGATGACGTGAAGTTATTCGGATTACTAAAACAGAAACCAATGAAAATACTGCAGAAAAAGCTTAGCGCTTACACAACTCCTCAGGAGGTAAAAGCAAAAGGCATCTACCCTTACTTCCGTCCAATTGAATCAGAACAGGACTGCGAAGTATTTATAAATGGCAAGAAAGTTCTAATGTTCGGTAGCAACAGCTATCTTGGACTTACAAATGACCCACGTTTGAAAGAAGCTGCCATCGAGGCAGTCAAGAAATATGGTACAGGATGTGCAGGCAGCCGTTTCCTCAATGGAACTCTCGACATCCACGAAGAACTTGAGCATAAAATTGCAAAATTCGTTGGAAAACCTGAGGCCATCGTGTTCTCTACGGGTTTCCAGACAAATCTCGGAACAGTTTCAGCCCTTCTTGGCAAGGAAGACTATGTAATACTTGACGAACGCAACCACGCATCCATCATCGACGGAAAGCGACTCAGTTTTGCCAAACCGCTGAAATATCGCCACAACGATATGGATTCGCTTGCTAAGAAACTCCACATTTGTGAGCCAAGTGCAGCAAAACTCATCGTTATGGATGGTGTCTTCAGTATGGAAGGCGACATCGCAAACCTCCACGAAATCTGCAGCCTTGCCGACAAGTATGACGCAGCTGTGATGGTTGACGAGGCTCATTCAATGGGTATCTTCGGTGACAAGGGACAGGGTCTCGTTGCCGAAATGGGACTTACCGACAAGGTGGATATCGTTATGTCAACCTTCTCAAAGAGTTTCGCTTCTCTCGGCGGCTTCATCGCTTGCGACTCAATAATCGCAAACTACCTTCGTCACAATGCACGTGCTTACATTTTCTCGGCTTCTGCTACACCTGCGGCTGTGGCTGCTGCAAGCAAGGCCCTCGACATTATGATAAGCGAGCCTGAACGCAGGGCACATCTTTGGGATATCACCAAGTTTGCTCTCGACGGCTTTAGGGCTATGGGTTGTGAGATTGGAAACACCTCAACTCCTATTATTCCGCTCTTCATTCGCGACAACGACAAGACTTTTGCCATCACTTGCGAACTCTTCGAGGCCGGCCTCTTCGTAAATCCTGTGGTTTCTCCTGCAGTGCCTTCAGATGAGACTCTCATCCGTTTCTCACTCATGGCTACACACACTCAGGCACAGGTTGAATATGCCCTCGAGACTATTGAGCGTATCTTCAAGAAGTATCAAATTATCTGATTATGATAGTATTAGTAACCGGCGGTTCCTCCGGAATTGGAGCAGCCGCCTGCCGTTTGTTTGCAGCCAAAGGAGACACAGTCTATGCCGCATCAAGGCGTGGAACCCTTCCTGAAGGCACTGAGGCGTGTCCGGGAGTCATTAAGGCAGTCTCAGCAGATGTAACATCTTACGAAAGCATTGCCGCTGCAGTTGATTCCGTGATTGAGGCGGAAGGAAGACTTGATGTGGTACTTTGCAACGCAGGCAACGGTATTGCAGGCGCGATTGAGGAAACCACAACTGAAGAAGCCAAATATCAGTTTGAGACCTGCTTCTTCGGAGCCCACAACACAATCAGGGCAGCCCTTCCTCACCTTCGCAAGCAGGGTTACGGAAAAATCATCGCCACAAGCTCTGTTGCCGCAGTGGTCCCAATCCCTTATCAGGCATTCTATTCATCGGTAAAAGCTGCCCTCCTTGCATATATGGAGGCTCTTTCAATGGAGTTGAGGCCTTTTGGCATCCAGTGCTGCTGCATTCTTCCGGGCGACACCAAAACAGGCTTCACCTCTGCACGCAAATATGTCAAAGGCGCAGTCGAAACTTCTCCATACGATGCTGCCCGCAAGAAGTCCTTGGGCAAGATGGAAAAGGACGAAGTCAATGGAATGGAGCCTGAACAGATTGCAAAAGCAATGGTCTGCCAGGCCTACAGAAAGAATATGTCGATGAAATTTACTCCAAGAATCGACTACCAGGTCTTCAATCTCCTCGTAAAGATTCTCCCGGCCAAGCTCATGACCTGGATCGTCTCCAAAGTCTATTAGAAGTCTATTAGAGTAGCATTAGACTATGCCTTGGGCGAGCATTGCGTCGGCGACTTTCATGAAACCGGCGATGTTTGCTCCTTTGACGTAGTTGACATAGCCGTCGGCCTCTGTGCCGTATTTGACGCAGGTGTCGTGGATGCTTGTCATAATCTGATGGAGTTTTGCATCGACTTCTTCTGCAGTCCAACTGATACGCATAGAGTTCTGGCTCATTTCAAGACCGGAAGTTGCAACGCCTCCCGCATTTGAAGCCTTGCCCGGAGAGTAGAGGATTTTTGCATTCTGGAACACCTCGATTGCACCCGGTGTGCTCGGCATATTCGCACCCTCCACAACGCAGATGCAACCATTTGCGATGAGAGTCTTTGCCGCATTCTCGTCAAGTTCGTTCTGGGTGGCGCAAGGCATTGCTATATCGCACTTTACTCCCCAAGGTTTCTCGTTAGGGAAGTATTTTGCAGAAGGATATTTCACTGCATATTCCCTGATTCGTCCCCTCTGCACATTCTTGAGAAGGAAGACATATTGGAGCTTTTCCGGAGTGATTCCGTCCGGGTCAAAGATGTAGCCGTTTGAATCCGAGAGAGTTACCACCTTAGCGCCCAGTTGTGTGGCCTTCTGCACCGCATACTGAGCCACATTGCCCGAGCCTGAAATTACGACTGTCTTGCCCTTGTATCTCTGTCCGCGGGTCTGGAGCATTGCCTCGCCGAAATAGCAGGCGCCATAACCTGTGGCTTCCGGACGAATGAGTGACCCGCTGTAACTGAGCCCCTTGCCGGTGAGTGTGCCTGAGAATTCGTCACGCAGACGCTTGTATTGACCGAAGAGGTAGCCGATTTCACGACCGCCTACGCCGATATCTCCCGCAGGCACATCAGTATCAGGTCCTATATGTCTTTGAAGTTCTGTCATAAAACTCTGGCAGAAACGCATGACTTCCATATCGCTCTTGCCCTTAGGGTCGAAATCCGAACCTCCTTTGCCACCGCCCATAGGCAGAGTGGTGAGCGAGTTCTTGAATGTCTGCTCGAATGCGAGGAATTTCAATATGGAGAGGTTGACTGAGGCGTGGAAGCGGAGGCCACCCTTGTATGGGCCTATTGCACTGTTCATCTGCACTCTGTAGCCCTTGTTGATTTCAACTTCGCCCTTGTCGTTAATCCAAGGTACACGGAAGAGAATTACCCTCTCAGGCTCTGCAATGCGCTCAAGCACCTTCATTTTAAGAAGTTCAGGGCTTTCAATAATGTAATCTGCTACAGTTTCAACCACCTCGCGAACTGCCTGGTGGAATTCAACCTCACCGGGATTCTTCCTGATGAGTTCGTCCATAAAATTTTGGACATACTCTTGTTTGGTCATTTTAGTTTATGTTTTAGCGGGAAACCCCTGTTTTGAGAATTTCCGATTCGTAATTGATGCAAAATTAAGAAAATCTCTTAGAAGATGTTTATGTTTAATTCAATTTTTTTTGCAATTAAATTAAAACAGCTTCTTAAAAATTAGTATATTTGTATGTTAAAAATTCAACTATGCTGAAGGGTATCCTATCCGTTCTAATGCTTATTGCATCGAATGTTTTTATGACATTTGCTTGGTATGGCCACCTCAAACTTCAGGAAATGAAGATTAGTGAAGGCTGGCCGCTTATAGTTGTGATTCTTTTCTCCTGGGGACTTGCCCTTTTTGAATATATGCTTCAAGTTCCGGCCAACAGAATCGGTTTTGTGGGCAACGGAGGACCATTTAACCTTCTCCAGTTAAAAATCATCCAGGAGGCTATCACCCTCATTGTCTTCACGGTGTTTACTGTGGTCTTATTCAAGGGACAGCCTTTGCAGTGGAATCATTTTGTTTCATTCGTCCTCATTCTTGGGGCTGTTGTATTTGCATTCCTTAAATAATATGAATATAATCATCTTCTCATCACCACTTCACGACGGCAATAGTGTGATTTCTTGCCGTGAGGAACTTTTTGAAGAACTCTCTCCCGAGACAATCGTGCCTTACAATGTGGATAATCTTCCAAAGGCGGATGCGGTCTGCTTCATTGCCACAGGCGGTACAGAGGAGATATTTCTCCAGACTCTGCCGCGGCTGAAGGCGCCTATTCGTCTGCTCTGCGATGGTTTTCACAATTCGATGGCAGCAACCTTCGAAATAGCCACCTACCTCGAGCGTAACGGCATAGAGCACGAAATCATCAACTACGGAGAGATTCAGAAAAAGGGCAAAAAAATTGTTCCTGCCGGAGATGATGAGGACGAAATAAAGGTTCATCCCATATATAAAGTAGAGCGTGTAAAGAATTATCTTGCCAACAGCGTCATCGGTATCATCGGTGGCAAATCTTCTTGGCTCATAGCCTCTGATGTTGATAAGGAATTTGTGCAAAAGGCATACGGAGTCAAGTTCGTTGACATCGACATAAACGAAATTCCTGCAGGCAAGGATATGTATGAATCGATAAAGGCGATAGTCGAGAAATATGGCCTCACAGCACTCACTCTCAAGTGTTTCGACTTGCTCAAGAGATGCAACGATACCGCCTGCCTTGCCCTTGCCAAACTCAATGCAGAGGGCATAATCAGCGGTTGTGAGGGAGATATTCCTTCACTTTGGACTATGATGGTAAGTTATGCACTCACAGGTACTGCTCCGTTTATGTCCAATCCTTCGGCCACCGACCGGGAGAGCCTCACAGTGGATTTTGCCCACTGCACAGTGCCTCTTTCAATGGTTACCGATTACAGTCTTACCACTCATTTTGAGAGTGGCATAGGTGTAGGCGTGAAGGGAATTCTTGCCGAGGGGCCATATACCCTTATGAAGATAGGCGGCGAGAAGCTCGACCAGATATTTATGGAATCCGGAGTCATAACCTGCAATACGGATGTGGCCCAGCGTTGCCGCACGCAGATTCGTTTCCAGTTCAACGACCTTTACGCTTACCGTCATTTTATGACCAACCGTCTTGGTAACCACGTAGTCATTCAAAAGAATTTTTAAGACATGGCACTCTATATACCTAAAAACTATAAAGACCTGCTTGGGGGAGAGGAGAACACCGAAAAGGCCATAAAGGCTGTCAAGGATATGTTCCAGACCAATCTTTCTGCCCAACTCGCTCTTCTCAGGGTGACGGCTCCGATGGTTGTGCTTTCCGGAACGGGTATAAACGACGACCTCAACTCGGTGGAGCGCCCTGTGGCCTTTCCAATCAAGGATATGGGGGAGAGAAGGGCTGAGGTGGTACATTCCCTTGCAAAGTGGAAAAGGCTCAAACTCGGTCAGCTTGGTATAGCTCCGGGCAGAGGGCTTTACACCGATATGAACGCCCTTCGTCCCGACGAGGATATGGACAACATACATTCTATATATGTGGATCAGTGGGACTGGGAGAAGGTTATTCGCAAGGAAGACCGCAACTTGGACTATCTTAAAAAGACCGTACGCCGCATTTATGAGGCAATAAAGGTGACGGAGAACAAACTCTATGTGGAGTTTCCGCAGATTGAGCCTATTCTTCCCGATGACATATATTTTATACATTCTGAAGAACTTTTGCACAAATATCCCGGTCTTAGTCCGAAGGAAAGGGAAAATGCCATTGTAAAGGAACACAAGGCAGTTTTTGTGATAGGCATAGGCGCCGAACTTTCGGACGGACGCAAACACGACGGACGTGCCGCAGACTATGATGACTGGAGCACCGTCAATTCAGACGGCTACAAGGGACTTAATGGCGACATCCTGCTGTGGAATCCTGTTCTCGAGAGTTCATTTGAGGTTTCAAGTATGGGTATAAGGGTGGATGAGGAGGCCTTGCTGCGTCAGTTGTCGCTTTGCGGCCAGGAGCATAAGAAAGACCTTTATTTCCATTCAAGGCTGCTTGCGGGCGAACTGCCTTACACTATCGGTGGAGGTATCGGACAGAGCCGCCTGTGTATGTTCCTGCTCAGGAAAGCCCATATCGGAGAGATTCAAAGCAGTATCTGGCCGGAGGAGATGATTGACGAATGTCGCAAAAACGGAATACTAATCGTATAATTAATAATGTTATGAAAAAAATCCTTTCAATTGCAGCTCTTGCGCTGCTCACTTTTTCCATTACTTCTTGCGGTAATTGCTCTTGCTGCAAAAAAACTGAAAAACGCACACTCTCACAGGGTCAGGTTCGCATCTTCTCTCACCGCGGCGGCCGTATGGAGTTCGACGAGAACACTGTAACAGCATTCGAGGGCTCTTACGAAAAGGGCTATCGTGGCTATGAAACCGACATCCGTATGGCATCTGACGGAGTGCTCATCCTTACTCACGACTCAACTCTCGAGCGCACAACCAATGGTACCGGCGTTCTTGAACTCCAGAGCTCAGAAACTATCAAGGCACTTGAAACCAAGCAGGGCGGTAAGGTGATGATGTTTGACGAATTCGTTGAATGGATTGCATCTAAGGGAGATATGGAGTATGTCGAGTTCGAACTCAAGACAAAACCGGTTGAACTGTATCCTGAAGAGAAACTCCACGCAATGTGCGACGAAATCTGGACAAAGACTCAGGCAATCAAACCTGAAGGAGCCCTCTTCCTCTACACATCTTCGGATGAGCGCGGTCTTCTTTATCTCAAGGAGAAATATGGCACAGACGACCTTCTCTGGATTGTTTCAAAGCCTGTAAACGACGAAACTATTGAGACTTGTCTTGGCTATGGTATCAAGCGTATCGGTGCGAAAATCGAAGGTTCTTCACGCAAGTCGGTTCAGAAGGCTCAGGAGAAAGGCCTTATTGTTTCCCTCTGGCCATCTGGTTCTGTGGATGATATTATGCTCGGTATCTGGCTCGGTTCAAATACCCTTTGCTGCGATGTTCCTGTAGAGGTTAAGGACTTCATCGAGAAAGAATGTCCTTATCTTGACATTGAATTCTAACTTTACTTGCACTCGACCTATACTTGCACTCAACAAGTTTTCCGAGTGCTTATATAATACAAAAAAAACCGGGTCACTGATTGTGACTCGGTTTTTTATTGAGTGTGGATTGTTTACTCTTCCGGTGCGATAGCGCCCATTGGGCAAACGCCTGCACAAGTACCGCAGTCAATGCAGATTGCAGGGTCAATTGAATAGATATCGCCTTCTGCAATAGCGCCTACAGGGCATTCTGAGATGCAGGTTCCGCAAGCTGCGCAGTCTTCTGAAATTTTGTGTGCCATAATGTTTCGTTAGTATTCGTTAATTATTCAGCAACAACTTCAACTTTGACAGCTGCCTTGATGTCCTTGTAGCATTTTACTGCTGCCTCGAAAACGCCAAGTTCCTTTGGTGCGTCAAAAGTGATGTCCTTCTTGTCAACCTCGAATCCGAGAGCCACGATAGCCTCAGCAATCTGAGCAGTGGTAACTGAACCGAAGATTTTGCCGCTTTCGCTTACTTTCACAGCAACCTTTACGAGAATCTCGTTGAGTTTTGCTGCAAGAGCCTCTGCGTCTGCGCGGAGTTTAGCCTCTTTGTGAGCCCTCTGGCGAATGTTCTCTGCAAGAACTTTCTTTGCAGATTCTGTAGCCATGATTGCATAACCCTGAGGAATGAGATAATTGATTGCGTAACCGTCCTTTACCTTAACGATTTCGTCTGCTTCGCCAAGTTTGGCAACTGCTTTTTTAAGTATAATTTCCATATTCCTCGATTATTTAAGAAGGTCAGTTACATAAGGGAGAAGTGCAAGATGTCTTGCGCGTTTAACAGCCTGTGCGACTTTTCTCTGGAACTTGAGTGAAGTACCTGTGATGCGGCGAGGAAGAATCTTACCCTGCTCGTTGAGGAACTTCTTGAGGTACTCAGCGTCCTTGTAGTCCACATACTTGATACCTGCCTTTTTGAAACGGCAGTATTTTTTCTTTCTAACCTCTACTGCAGGAGGATTGAGATAGCGGATTTCGTCATTCTGTGCCATATTTGGTGCCTCCTTATTTAGATTGTTTGTTAGCGCGACGTTTTTCGGCGTAAGCGATAGAATCCTTGTCCATAGCGAATGTAAGGAAACGGATGATTCTCTCGTCACGACGATACTGTGTCTCGAGTGTGTCAATAAACTGTGAGTCTGCTCTGAACTCGATAAGGTGATAGAAACCGGTGGTCTTTTTCTGAATTGGATAAGCCAACTGCTTGAGACCCCAGTCCTCTTCGTAAACTATTTCGCCACCGTTTGAGGCGATAAGGTTCACGTACTTTTGAGCCGCTTCCTTCATCTGAGCATCAGATAAAACGGGAGTTGCAATGAAAACGGTTTCGTACTGTTTGATCATTTGTTTGTTAATATTTTGTTAGTAAAAATTACAGGCCACAACGACCTGTCCCTCATAAAGGGATGCAAATGTAAGAATAAATTTTGAATTATGAGGAATTATTTTGAGAAATTCCTGAAATTGCCTTTGAAATTGCCTTTGAAATTGCCTATGAAAACTATTTCTTGCCTTCTACCTCATTGTAGCACTGACGGCAGAGTGGCTCATAGACGTCTTTTTCACCCAAAACGACGAGTTGTTCGCTCTTGCTGAGGCGGTGTGAATGATTGGCTAAGGCTCCGCAGCGAACGCAGATAGCATGAACCTTCTGAACGTCATCGGCAATGGCCATAAGCGCAGGCATAGGGCCGAAAGGCTTTCCGAGGAAGTCGGTGTCGAGGCCGGCGATAATCACCCTTATACCTCTCTTGTTCGCAAGTTCAGAAACCACTTCCACGATGCTGTTGTCGAAGAATTGAGCCTCATCAATGCCCACTACCTTCGTGTCTGCATCCACTTTCAGCATTTCTCGAGGGTCCGATATCGGAGTTGAAATGATGGAGTGGCTGTCGTGAGAGACCACTTCCTGCTCCGAATAACGAACATCAAGGCTTGGCTTGAATGTCTGGAGTTTTTGATTGGCGAACCTGGCTCTTTTAAGCCTTCTGATGAGTTCTTCCGTCTTTCCGGAGAACATTGAGCCGCATACCACTTCGATACACCCGGCTTTATTTGAAGATTCAAAAAACATTTTGCTACATTTGCAGTTGTTTTGCAAATATACTGATTTTCAGTAAAAACTTTCAGTAAAATTCGAAAACTTTAATGGAATCTAAAACAGGTACGCTCTATCTCGTTCCGACACCCGTCGGCAACCTTGAGGATATAACCCTCAGAGCTCTTCGCATCTTGAAGGAGGTGGACTTGATTTTGGCTGAGGACACGCGCACCAGCAGCGTTCTTCTCAAACATTTCGAAATCAGCGTCCCAATGGCTTCCCACCACAAATTCAACGAGCATTCGGCATCCGAAAGAGTTGTTGAGAAACTTCGTGCAGGAGCCAATGTGGCATTGATTTCAGATGCGGGTACGCCGGGTATCAGTGATCCGGGATTTTTTCTTGTGAGAGAGGCCGTTGCAGCGGGAATCAGGGTTGAAACGCTTCCAGGACCCACTGCTTTTGTGCCGGCACTCGTGTCTTCCGGCATAAGTTGCGACCGCTTCTGCTTCGAAGGCTTCCTACCGGTGAAAAAGGGCAGGCGCACTCTGCTCACCACTCTTGCCACAGAGCCCCGAACGATGATTATCTATGAGTCTCCCTACCGCCTGGCAAAGACACTGGATGAACTTTGTGGCTATTTCGGACCGGAGAGAAAGTGCAGCGTGGCACGAGAGATTTCAAAGAAGTTTGAGGAGCATTACAGAGGAACATTGAGGGAAGTTGCCGACCATTATGCAGCAGTCCCTCCAAAGGGGGAGATCGTCATCATCGTAGAAGGTTATGACGAACCAAAGAAAAAACATCAACATCTTTCATCGCAGGAAGAGTAATTCAAGTTTAAGCAGTTCAGAAGGTAGTGGCTATCGCAGTTCCGATGGCGAAGGCTTTCGCTGTTCAGGAGGTACTGGCTATCGCAGTTCCGATGGCGAAGGCATTCGCAGTTCAGGAGGTAGTGGCTATCGCAGTTCCGATGGCAAAGGCATTCGCTGTTCCGGAGGTAGTGGCTCACATTTTCCAGAAAACTGGGACCCAATGGAAACGGGCCGCAAAGGGGCAAGAGATTCCAAGGCGGCGCTTAAAGTTAGTGCCATTGCATTCGTTTTTCTTGTTTTAGGCTATCAAAGTGCAATACTTATTCACAAGGCGGCGGTTGCCCAAATCGTTGCCCAAAGCTCTCGTGAAGGCGCTGTAGCCTATGAGCGTGCGAGCGATGGGCGAGGCGAAAGTGGAGATAATCGTGTGAGTGGAAATGGCGTGGCAGGTATGAGAGATGGTTGGGGCGATGGTGCAGGTGGAAGTGACGTGGAGTCCATGAGCGATAGTGGAGACGGATGCTCGAGTGGAAGTGGAGTGGAACACATGAGCGATGGCGGAGACGATGGTGCGAGTGGAAGTGGAGTGGATTACACGAGCGATGGCGGAGACGGATGCTCGAGTGGAAGTGACGTGGAACACATGAGCGATAGTGGAGACGGATGCTCGAGTGGAAGTGGAGTTGCACGTATGAACGAGAGTGGAAACGATAACTCAGGCGAGCATACGAAAACCACGTTTTTCGCGCGCGTGCGTAATTTTCTTAATTGCAATGAAAGTAGTAATAAAGAACGCACGCACATACGCGAGGGCGAGCGTACGCGCGTGAGTAACCACACCAAAAACTACGAAGATAATAATGTACGTGCGCACGTACGCGAAGGGGAGCAAACAGCTTCAAGTATGGATACCCCTTCAAGTTACGCCTCATCTTCTCTCTGCGCAGCCTATACCGCATCTTCCTCCGCCTCGTTGCCCCGCACCTCTACCTCGCCTTCTTCAAGCCGTACCTCCTCATCTTCCTCATCTTCCTCATCCTCATCCTCATCGAATCGCACATTCTCCACCTCCGCCTCGTC
>JABUTT010000229.1 GCA_021443515.1 Bacteroidales bacterium | reverse complement strand
AAAGAAATAACAGATATAAAACATCGCCTAAAAGAAGGCCGTATAGACATAATCATAGGCACTCATAAGCTGCTTGGAAAAGATTTCGAATTCAAGGATCTTGGACTTTTGGTGATAGATGAGGAGCAGAAATTCGGTGTTGCAGCCAAAGAAAAACTCCGTCATCTCAAAGCAAATGTTGATACTCTTACCCTTTCAGCCACACCTATTCCGAGAACCCTCCAGTTTTCACTTTTGGGAGCAAGGGATTTGAGTATAATCGCCACTCCTCCGGCCAACAGAATACCTGTCCAGACGGAAATAATGACATTTGACCCGGAGGAAATAAAAAGGATTCTCAATTATGAATTCAATCGGGGTGGACAGGCTTTTTTCCTCCACAACAAGGTTATGGAACTTGAGGGTATCCGCAGAATATTGTCAAGCCTCATACCTGAAATGAGAATATGTGTCACTCATGGACAAATGGAGCCAAAAGAACTTGAAGATAAAATTTTGAGTTTCATAGCCGGAGATTATGACCTACTGCTCTGTACCACAATTATTGAGAATGGTTTGGATATTCCAAATGCAAACACAATAATAATCAACCAGGCTCAAAATATAGGACTCAGCGACCTTCACCAACTCCGCGGAAGGGTGGGTAGGAGCAACAAGAGGGCATTTTGTTACCTCATAGTTCCACCTCTTACAGCGGTGAGTGACGACGCTAGAAGACGACTCAAGGCAATTGAGGCTTTTTCTGATCTTGGAAGTGGATTCAATATCGCAATGCAGGATTTGGATATTCGTGGAGCTGGAAATATGTTGGGTGCCGAGCAGAGTGGTTTCATAACCGAAATGGGATTTGAGACCTATCAGAAGATACTTGCCGAGGCTCTCGACGAATTAGGTATAGAAGCAAGCAACAATACCGGAGGAAGAAGAGATACCTTTGTTGTGGATACAACGGTGGAACTCGATGTTCCCGCACTCATCCCTGACGCATATATAGATATTACCGAAGAAAAAATACGCATCTACAAAGAACTTGATTCAATAAAGGATGAAAAAACCCTAACACACTTCTGCAACCACATTGAAGACCGATTCGGCAAGATGCCTCCTGAGGTTGAAAGGCTTACCTGGGTAGTTCGTATAAGAAATTTGGGAAATAAACTCGGGTTTGAAAAAATCATAGTCAAAAACAATATCCTCATTGCCTTTTTCATCAGCAACCCACTCAGTTCATATTATAAATCAGATGTTTATGAGAGGGTTATGACAAGAATCTGCGACTCCAAGACTATCAAATTCGAACTTAAACAAATGAACGGAAAACTTAGAATAGTGGTTCGTGAAGTAGCGGATATTAAAGTGGCATACGGAATTCTCGAGAAATTATTGTAAATTTGTGCCTTTGTATGAATTTATTGGTCGATATAGGAAACACAGCGTCTAAAGCGGCGTGGGCTGAAGGGCTTACGCTTGGCAAGACATTCCGTTATCAAGGGGAGAAGGTTATGGATTTCATAGCATCCATTGCTGCAACACAAAAGCCTGAAAAACTTGTTGTTTCATCGACAAAACCTCTCTCGGCATACGCAAAAAACACCTTGAAGGTACTTTGTGGGAAACTCATAGTTCTGGACACCAACAATGAGGAATTCTATAAAAAATACTCTCTTCCAAACTACCTTTTTCCTGACCGTTGCGCATCTATTATAGCAGCAAGGAATATGTTCAAGGGTAGGGGATGTTCAATCATAGACCTTGGAAACACCATTACATCCGATTTTATAGATGCTGACGGAAATTATATCGGAGGTAGAATAACTCTGGGTTGTGTTTCCAGATACAAGGGTTTGAACCGTTATGCCAAGAATATACCCTTCCTTACAGTGGCTGAACAACACAATGAAATAGGTACGGACCTTGAAAGTTCGATTCACAGCGGAATAGTGGGAGGTATAGTTTTTGAGATAACGGCCCAGGCTGCTCTTTATCCTGAGAATATCATAATTCTCACGGGAGCGGATGCTAATTATTTTGTAAAACGGCTAAAAAATTCGATATTTGCAATTTATAACCTGGTCCTTATAGGATTAGCACAGATTTCGGAAAATTACGATGAAGTCAATATTTAAGGTATTCAGCATAACCGTAGCCATTGTCGCGCTTGCTTGTGAAAGCCTCGCCGCCCAATCTGCAAGTGGGGGAACTTATGGTTTTTATTCGCCTTATTCGGCATACGGCATAGGTGATTTGTCTATGGAGGGTACGGCATACAACCATACCCTGGGTGGCACCGGTATTGCAACAAGAAACAAGAGATATGTGTCCTTCACTAATCCTGCTTCAATTACTTGTCGCGACTCTCTCAGTTTCCTTGCAGATTTCAGCGTAGAGTCTGTCAACAGCATGTATCTGCAGAATGGTCAGAAGAGCGCCAAGAATACCTTCAATATGCATAGCATAGCAATGACTTTTCCTATTTGGAGGTCAAGTGCTTTTGTTGTCGGTTTTACTCCGTTCTCAAATATGGGCTATGATTTTTCTTCAAAAATCGAGGACCAGTCGATAATCGGACAAACCGGAATAGTTGAAAACACAGCTTCAGGCCAGGGCTCTTTGAATGATATTTTTATTGCGGCAGCAGCCACATTCTGGAACAGGCTTTCAGTTGGAGCCCAATTTTCCTATCTTTTTGGCAAGTATTCAAAATATTCACGACTGATATATTCTTCAACTTCTTACAGTTCAGATTATTCCGGATATGAGTATTTCCTTTCCGCTTACACCGGAAAATTCGGTCTTCAGTATGAGGAGCATTTTGGTAAGAATTTCTCGATGATAATCGGAGCTACCTATCGTCTTTCTACAAAACTGCGTGGAGATTGTGAAGACTATCTTATGGGATATCATTCGGCGACGGTTCTCATAGATACTCTTCGTTACGAAAAAATCGACCTTGCAAAAGAAAACCTCAGAATAGGAGACGAACTGGGTGTGGGAATATCTGTCAACATAGCCGACAAAGTAAATGTTGAATTCAATTACCTTCGTGGACATTGGAGCAACTCCGGTTTTGACTCATTTGATGCCTTCAAGGTTGAAAGTAAGGAAGTTAAATACCAGGCAGGCACTATGCAGAGTTTCCGTTTAGGAGTTGAATATGTGCCGAATCGCAACGATGTACGATATTATCACAAAAGGATGTCATACCGTGCCGGAGGTTATTTTACACAGTCCCCATATCGTGTGAACGGAGGCCCTACAATCAACTATGGAGTAACCCTCGGACTCACCTTTCCGGTGTTCAGATGGTACAACGGAGTCAGTATTGGTATAGACTTTGGAAGGTATGAGTTACCCGGCAGCAATTTAGTTAGCCAAAATTATGTTAAATTTGTGCTTGGATTCAACCTCCACGACTATTGGTTCCATAAATCGCAATATAATTAAAAGCAATATGAAAAAAGTTATTTTAACAATCCTCAGCAGTATTTTCGTATTGAGCCTCTATGCTCAAAGCGTAGATGATAAATACGGACCAAACAAAGAAGAATGTGTCAAGTACATTTCTTATTACGAAGAGTATTTTAAGAACAAGGATTATGAAAGTGCGATGCCTTCTTGGAGAAAGGCTTTCAAACTTTGTCCTGCCACATCAAGACAAAGATTGTTCAGCGATGGTGCAGTTTTGTATCGCAAGCAGATTTCAAAGTGCAAGAACCCTATCCTTCGCCAGCAGTTGATAGACACCCTTTTCATGATTCACGATATACGTATAGAGGCCTTTCCTAGTAGTGCTTTGTCAACTCTCAACAACAAGGGGCTCGACGCAGTCAACTATATCAAGGACAATGACGAGAAACTCTTCGGCATTACCAATGAAGTAATTACAAAGAATGGTAAGGAAACCAAACCAAGCATTCTTCAGATTGCTTTCAACGCCGCTTGTAATCTTTATGGAAATGGTGCGATGTCTGCAGATATGCTCATTGAGACTTATGAGAAATATATGGGCGTAATGGAGGAAATCCAGAAGGTTGACACTACTGCCATGACTAAGAAAATAGGTACCGATATCGAGAGTCTCTTCATCAGCAGCAAGGTTGCAAGTTGTGAGAATCTTATCGAACTCTTCACTCCTCGCTACAATGCAAATCCTGATGACCTCGCTCTTGCACAGAATATCGTTAAGATGCTTCGTACAACTGACGATTGCATAGACAACAACCTTTATCTCAAAGCTGTCAACACTATGTATCGCCTCAATCCTAATGCAGCCGCTGCATTCTCGCTCTACAAACTTTACAGCACAAGGGGTGATTACAAATCAGCAGTTGCAAAGGCTCAGGAAGCTGTTGACCTTGAGGAAGAGAGAGAAATCAAGGCTGACTACTATCTCGACCTTGCAAACTACGCATACGCAAGCAAGGACAATTCTCTCGCTGTCAAGGCTGCCGCATCTGCAATTAACTGCGATGACGACAACGACATAAAGGGTAAGGCATTCTTCCTTCTCGGTAAGGTTTGGGGTACTCTCAAGGGAGAGGGAGACGAGGTTTCTCAGCGCGCTCATTTCTGGGTTGCAGTTGACTATCTCGCAAAGGCAAAGGCAGCTGACGCCTCTCTCGCTGAAGAATGTGACAAACTCATCGTTCAGTTCAGGGCATTCTTCCCTCAGGCAGCTGAAGCATTTATGTACGGTGTTACAGAAGGCCAGATTTACAATGTAAACTACTCAGGCGGACTTAATGCTTCGACAATAGTTCGTCTCCAGAAATAATACCTTTTGAGACTTGTCTCTCATATTCTAAAGACAGTGGCAACTATTTCGGTAGTTGCTATTGTCGTCTTATCGTGTAGGGGAGAATCGGAGGTTGACAAGATGGATTTTGAGACAACTCCGGTCCAGACGGCAGACAGCATATTCACTATAAACAGCAAAAACGGCATTATAGTGATGAGAATGGAGGCGCCAAGAATGGAAAAGTACGACCGCTCCACAAAGGAGCAGGATATGTATCCGGACGGCCTCACCGTGTACTCTTACACAGACGCTGGCCTTCTTGAAACTGAGATTCATTCAAAGCATGCCATCTACACGAAAATAAAGTCAACCAAGGAAGAGGAGTGGAAACTTTTCGGGGATGTGTATGTGCGCAATGTCATTAACGATCAGGTAATGACAACCGACACCCTCTATTGGGACCAGAAGAATGAAAGGATACATACGGATTGCTATGTTCGCATAACCTCTCCAAACGGTCTTCTTCAGGGTTATGGAATGGAGAGTGATCAGAAGGCAAACAATTCGGTCATCCTTAACCCTTTCGATAGTTTTGGAAGGAATGAAACCGACAGTACGAAAGTGTATATCGATACGGTCAATTTTATCGGTCCATTGCCTCGAAAAGTGGTTGAAGCGACGATTTTTGAGCCTGCTTCAATGGAAAATCAATAAAATTGATTAAATTCGCAGTCCTTAAAAAAGTAAAGAAATAAAAAACTAAATAAATTATGGCGGTACTTGAAAAAATTCGCGTAAAGTTCGGAATCTTAATCTCTGTGCTCATCGCCCTTGCGCTTTTGAGCTTCATCATCGATCCGACTACTCTTTCAAATATCTCTAACTCAATGTCATCTAAATATGATGTTGGTAAGATAAACGGAAAGAAAGTGAGATACGACGACTTCTCGAAGGAAGTTGAAAGAATCACTAAAATCTATGAAACAATGAACGGAGGCTCTCTTACTCACGATGAGCAACTCCAGCAGAACATTCAGAATGAGGCTTGGCAGAACTATGTCAACAACAACCTCTTCTTCAAGTCAGTGGCTGCAGCTGGTCTTAGCGTAGGCAATGCTGAAAAGGTAGCCTTGATGTCAGGTGAGATTGTAAGTCCTGTAATGGCCCAAAACCCTAACTTTGTAGATCCTCAGACCGGCGCATTCAGCCAGGAGGCTCTTCTCGGTTTCATCGAATATATGAAGCAGGACGAGAGCGGAAGGATTGAAGAATATTGGGACTATCTCGAGCAGAATGTTTATGCAGAGCAGATGTACACCAAATATGGTTCACTCTTCACTGCAGCAAACCTTCAGAATCCTATTGACCTCGAGGTTGCTATTTCAGGCAACAACACAACTTCTGATGTTCAGTTTGTAATGTATCCTTTGATTGATGCTCCTGATTCAACTGTCACAGTTTCAGATAGCGAAATCAAGGCATATTACAATTCTCACAAGGACAACTACAAGCAGGCAGAGTCACGCGACATCGAATATGTTGTATTTGAGGTTAAACCTTCAGACAAGGACGTTCTTGAGGCAAGCGGACAGATTAACAGTGTTTATGATGAGTTTGCTTCTTGCGAGGCAAAGGACATCAAGACCTTCCTCCTCCGCAATTCGGATCGTAAATTTGACACTTACTACTATGCCAAGGGAGAACTCTCAACAGTGAACAAAGATGTTGAGGAATTCGTTTGGAGTGGCGAGAAAGGCACATCCAAGGTCTTCCAGGGTGGCGATACTTTCTACGCTGCAAAGGTTCTCGACACTAAACAGCTTCCTGGTTCTGTAAATGTTCAGTACATCGCTCTTCAAGGAACTCTTGCTTCAAAGGCAGATTCAGTTGCAACTGTTCTCAAGGCAGGCAAGGCTTCTGTTGAGGCTGTGGCTGCGACATTCGGTCAGAACGGTCAGCCAATTGACCTTAACCAGAGCACCATCGTTCCGGGTATGGAGAAGGTTCTTGAAACTCCTGTAAAGGGTGTTTGCGTTTGCAATCTTCCAAATGTAACATATATCTTCAAGGTTCTTGACCGCAAGGATATCGACACTCGCAAGCAGGTTGCCATCCTTACAAAGAACATCGTTGCCTCTAATGAGACAAACAACAGTTACTATGCAAAGGCTAATTCAATCGCAGCAAAGGCTCAGGGAACTCTTGAAGGCTTCCGTGCAGCTGTTTCTGAGGCGGGCGAATATGCTCATCCGGTAAGCAAGATGGTTGAAAGCACTTCTCGTCTCGGAGCAATCGAGCAGACTAAGGAAGTTACCCGTTGGGCATTTGAGCAGAAGAAGGCAGGCAAGGTTTCAAAGATTATCTCTATCAATAACCGTTACTACATCGTTGCTGCTGTTACAGGCATCAATAAGGAAGGTTATGTTCCTGTAAGCCAGGCTGCCATTTCAATTAAGGACATTCTCACATACGAGAAGAACGCTCAGGTTGTTGCAGACAAACTTGCTGCCCAGACAACTTCTTGCACTACCCTTGACGAGGTTGCAGAAACTCTCAAACTCACGGTTTCATCTGTAGAGAATGTGGCATTTGCTTCATTCAACACTCAGGGACTTGACCCTAAGTTCATAGGTGCTCTTTCTGCTGCTCCTGAGAACAAACTCTGTGGTCCTGTAGCAGGTAACTATGGTGTTTACTTCTTCAATGTTACTGCCCGCGAGACAGGCTCATTCTACACTGAGGATGATGCAGTTCGTGCTGCAAACCAGATTAACCAGTATATGCTTAACACTATCATTGTTGAGATGGGTAAGGATAAGATTACTGATAATCGCGCTCGCTTCTTTTAGTAGATTCTAACATTTTATATAAACACGATGGAGCGTTGGGTCGAAAAGATTCAACGCTTCTTTTTTTATGCCCTTATTTTGCCCTGTGAGCGCATAATAATATTTGGGTGACATAGTATACCTCTTATATTATTAGTCGCTTTATGGGGCGTTTTAAGAATAATGTAAACCTATTGCTGACAGGGGGAGTAGGAATTAACCCAGTCCACAGGCTAAAAAAAACATCCCCCACGGTCCAAACGGAGAGTGGGGGATGTAGTTATCAAGAGGTTAGATTATTTCTTAACCTCTTTCTTTTCTGATTTCTTTGTTACATCGAACATCACTGGTGTACCGATGAAGATAGAAGCGTAAGTACCAATTACGATACCGAGGATGAGTGCAACCGCAAGACCACGAATCACTTCACCGCCGAAGATGGCGATAGCAAGCATAACGACGAGGGTTGTGAGTGAGGTGTTCATTGTACGAGACAATGTTGCGTTGAGCGCGGTATTGGTAGTTTCCTTAAAGTCCTGATTTGGATGGAGTACTCTCATCTCACGGATACGGTCGAAGATAACCACGTTATCGTTGATTGCATAACCGATGATGGTAAGAATAGCTGCGATAAAGGTCTGGTCAACATCCAGGCTGAATGGAAGGATTCCGGTGAAGAATGAGAAGAATCCAATCACGATGATAGCAGTGTGTGCAAGTGAAACCACACCACCGAGACCCCAAGTCCAACCCTTGAACCTTAAGGCAATGTAGCCGAAGATTACGAGGAGGGCGATGATAACGGCTATGAATGCGTCACGCTTGATATCATTTGCGATGGTAGGACCAACCTTGTCGGAAGATATGATACCGTTAGGGTTTTCAAGAGTAGATGTGAAGTCTGAGAGAGAAATCTCGTTTGCAAAGAGGCCTTTGACAGCATCGTAGAGGAGACCCTCAATTTCCTTGTCAACGCTTGAATTATCCTGGTTAATCTTATACTGGGTGGTAATCTTCATCTGGTTGTCTGAACCGAACTGCTTAACCTCTACAGAGTACTCTGTCTGGTTCTTGCTGTCCTGAGTCTCGTTGTACGCGGCAGCGGCGTTCTGGAATGTTGTGAGAACGTTAGCACGAACTTCTTCAGCAGTTACATTCTGGTCGAAACGTACAACGTATGTACGACCACCCGTGAAGTCAACACCGTAAGAGAAGCCCTTGATAGCGATTGATGCGATAGAGAGAACAACCAAAGTACCTGAAATGATATAGGTAATCTTTCTTGCACCAATGAAATCGATGTGGGTGTTCTTGAGGAAGTTGCCGGTGAGTTTGTTGGAGAATGAAATGCTCTTGCCCTTGCTTACCCTGTCGTCGAAGATGAGACGAGTGATGAAGATAGAAGAAAGAACAGAGGTAATGATACCGATGATGAGGGTTGTAGCGAAGCCTTGAACAGGACCTGAACCGAATACGAAGAGAACAAGACCGGTGAGGATTGTTGTTACCTGGCCATCGATGATTGCCGAATAAGCGTTTGAATAACCGTCTGCGATTGCCTTACTGAGACCCTTGCCTGCTGCGAGTTCCTCTTTGATACGCTCATAGATGATGACATTGGCATCCACTGCCATACCGAGGGTGAGGACGAGACCTGCAATACCAGGTAGTGTAAGCACTGCTCCGAATGAAACAAGTGTTCCAAGAAGGAGAAGCACGTTGACGAGGAGTGCGATGTCGGCTACGAGACCCGCTCCGGAATAGAAGCAAATCATGTAGATGAGTACGAGAAGGAATGCGATGGCAAATGAGATGAGACCTGCGTTGATTGATTCAGAACCGAGTGAAGGACCCACAACCTGCTCCTGGATAATGGTTGCAGGTGCAGGAAGTTTACCTGACTTGAGCACGTTTGCAAGGTCTTCTGCCTCTTCAGGAGTGAAGTTACCTGTAATCTGGCTGCTACCACCTGTGATAGGGCCGTTGACGCGAGGATAAGAGTAAACCATACCGTCGAGAACGATGGCGATTTCCTTGCCCACATTCTCCTTGGTGAGGTTAGCCCAGATGTTTGCACCCTCAGCGTTCATATTCATACTTACTTCCGCATTACCGGAGTTAGAGTACTGGCTGCGTGCATCGGTAACGCAACCTCCGTCGAGAGGAGCTTTGCCGTCACGGCTGTTAGAGCAGATAGCGATGAGTTCGTAGATAGTACCGTTTCCAAAACCCTCTGAAGGATGAACAGTCCACATAGGAATGAACTCTGCAGGGAAGAGGGAAGCGATTTCAGGCATGCTGAGGAATTTGTTAACCTTGGCAGTGTCTGAGTAAGAAGAGTAACCGATACAAGCCGAATTGTACTGTGAAGGCTGGAGCACTGCGAAGAGAGGATTCTGCTTCTTGTACTGCTCGTAAGCCTCATTTTCATTGCCTGCGTCATTGATTTCAGCATCAACGATGTCGTCGGTTTTAGCGGTTGCTTCTACGGTGTCGTCAGCGAAAATTTCAGCAAGTCTTGCATTTGCTTCCTGAAGATATGGCTGAATTTCGTTGCTGCTGAAGGTCTCCCAGAATTCGAGTGATGCTGTACCCTGGAGGAGTTTGCGCACACGCTCTGGCTCTTTAACACCAGGAAGTTCGATGAGAATCTTACCTGAGTTGCCGAGTTTCTGGATGTTTGGCTGCGTTACACCGAAACGGTCGATACGGTTACGAAGTACGTTGAATGAGTTTGAGATTGCGCTCTCAGCCTCACCGCGAATCACAGAGATAACCTGATCGTTTGTGCTGTTTGCATTGATTTTGTCACGCATTTCGTAAGTACCGAAAATCTGCGCCATAGGAGCATCACCGGCAATGTCTTTCCAAGCAGCGGCGAAGAGTGAGATGAAGTCCTCACGAGTGTTCACGCTGTTTTCTTTTGCCTTTGCGATGCAGGCGTTGAAGGTTTCGTCCGTAGAGTTGTCAGCAAGAGCCCTTACGAGGTCTTCAAGCTGCACCTGAAGCATGACGTTCATACCACCTTTAAGGTCAAGACCGAGGTTGATTTCCTTGCTCTTTACATCTTTGTAGGTGTATGCGAAATAAACTTTTTCTGTGGAGATAGAATCGATATACTCACGATTTGCCTCCTGTCTGAGTGCCTCAAGCTCGAAGTTCTGCAATGTTTCAGAACTTGCCTGTTGCACAGCGGCAACCTTCTGCTCTGCAGCTTTCTCTGCTTTGCTTTCCTGAATCCTTGTTACAAGAGTGAAAGAAAGCTGCCAGAGGCAGGCTGCGGCAAGAAGAATCGCCACGAATCTAATTGCACCTTTGCTTTGCATGATTTATATTTTTAATGTTTTTGTTTATCCTAATAAAGGGGTGCAAAGTTAATAATAATTTCCAATTATTACAATTCTTTTGCGATTGAGAGGAAGGCCTGAGCATCGGGAGTGTCCCTTAAAGCTATCGGCTGACCTTCGTCTCCACCCTCTCTTATTCCCTGAACTAGAGGAATTTTTCCCAAAATCGGAAGGTTGTATTTTTCTGCAAGACGGTCGCCGCCACCCTGTCCGAATATATAGTATTTCGCATCCGGAAGTTCGAGGGGAGTGAACCATGCCATATTCTCAACAATACCGTAAACAGGTTTGCCTATTTTTGGGTTGCGAAGCATTCCTATGCTCTTTTCGACATCTCTGAGAGCCACGTCGGAAGGAGTTGTGACCACAATGGCTCCATCCACTCTAATATCTCCCATAAGGGAAATGTGGATGTCTCCCGTTCCCGGAGGCAGGTCTATGAGAAGATAGTCGAGATCTCCCCATCTTACCTGAAGTATCATTTGTTTCAGGGCGTTGCAGGCCATGGGTCCTCTCCAAACGAGAGCCTGGTCGGGAGATGCGAAATAACCTATACTCATCCATTTCACGCCATATTTTTCGACAGGCAGGAATCTTTCTTTTCCCTCTTCTTCGATGGCATAAGGAGTGACATCTTCAGTGGCTGTCATTCTCGGTATGCTCGGACCATAGACATCGGCGTCGGCAAGACCTACCTTAAAACCCAGTCGGGCGAGCGCTATTGCGAGATTCACCGCCACCGTGCTTTTGCCCACGCCGCCTTTTCCCGAGGCTATGGCAATGATTTTTCCTATGCTGCGGATTTCTTCGTCATCGAGGTCGAGACCTGCGGGTTTTTTTGCGGCTTCCTTGACTATCGTCTTGATTTCCACATCTTTGAATCCCGCCTTTATGAGTGCAGATTTTGAGGCTCCGATAAGATATTCGGCAAGAGGGTCGCGATGTTTGGAAAAAGCCAGGGTGACAATGATTTTTTTCCCTTTATTTTCTATGTTTTCGACCATTCCGAGAGCGACTATGCTTTTGTCCCCTTTTGCTGGGTGCTGAACGCTTTCCAGGGCCTTTAATACTATTTCATTTGACATGTTTTTGTCCCTATTTTCCTATACTTATGCAAATGTAGATAAATTTTTGCAAGTTTGACTTCAAATAATTACATTTGTCATCCTGTATGATTGAAAATTAGTAAAAATAAACACACTAAAAACACTATTGTAAAATGAAAGTTTATCAGACCAAAAATCTTCGTAATGTGGTTCTCCTTGGCAGCACAAAGTCAGGCAAGACCACGTTATCTGAAGCCATGTTGTTCGAGGGCAAGGTTATCGACCGCCGTGGAACAATTGAGGCAAAAAACACAGTATCAGATAATAGCGAACTTGAGCAGATTAACCAGAGAAGTATCTATGCATCTCCTCTCTATGCCGAGTTCATGGACACAAAATTCAACATCATAGACACTCCGGGTTCGGACGACTTCGTTGGAGGAGCCGTTTCCGCATTCAAGGTTTGTGACACAGGTATCCTCGTGATTAACGCTCAGCAGGGTGTTGAAGTCGGAACACAGATTTTTGCACGCTATGCAGATACCTACAACGTTCCTTTGATTATCGCTGTGAACCAGCTTGACGGAGAAAAGGCAGACTGGCAGATTACGCGTGATGCCATTTTCGAAACTTTCGGAAGCAAACCGGTCATCATCCAGTTCCCTATCGAGACAGGCCCGGGCTTCAACGGTTTCATCGATGTCCTCAAACAGAAGATGTACACATTCAAGGACGATAACGGAACACGTGTTGAAAATGAAATCCCTGCAGAATTTGCAGACGAGGCCGAAGAACTTCGTGGTCAGCTCATCGAGAAGGCTGCCGAATACGACGAGACCCTCATGGAGAAATACTTTGCCGATGGTACTCTTTCAGAGGATGATATCCGCGCAGGTCTCGGTATCGGTATCCGTCAGAGGGACGTTATGCCTATCTTCTGCCTTTCAGGAAAGAAGGACATAGGCGTAAAACGTCTTATGGAATTCACCATCAAGGTTGCCCCTTCTCCTGCAGAGCGTCCTTGCGTCACAAAAGACGAGAAGGTGCTCGAGTGCAAGGCTGATGCAAAACCAACCCTCTTTATTTATAGGACTGCCGTTGAACAGCACCTTGGCGAAGTTGCATACTTCAAAGTTATGACCGGTGTTCTCAAGGAAGGTCAGGACCTTGAAAATCCAGAGACTGGCGACAAGGAGAGGATTTCTGCAATTTATGCTGTCGCAGGCAAGATGAAGGAAAAAGTGACTGAAATGGTTGCCGGCGACATCGGATGTACTGTAAAACTCCGTGCAGCGAAGACAAACATCACTCTCGCCGCTCCGGGAACAGATATTATTTACAAAACAATCAACTTCCCTGCTTCCAAGTATCGTACGGCTGTGAAGGCTGTTGAGCAGAAGAACGACGAAAAACTCGGTGAGGCTCTCAACCGTCTTTCAGCAGAGGATCCTACAATCAAGGTGGAATACTCAAAAGAACTCAAGCAGATCATCCTTCAGGGTCAGGGCGAGCAGCACATCAACATCGTTCGTACACGTATCAAGAACGATTTCGGTGTTGACATTGAACTTTTCGCTCCAAAGATTTCTTACCGTGAGACCATTACCAAGACAGCTTGCGCAGACTATCGTCACAAAAAACAGTCGGGTGGTGCTGGTCAGTTCGGTGAGGTTCATCTTCTCGTGACTCCATACGTTGAAGGAAAAGATCCGGGCAACCGCTTTGTTGTAAACGGCAAGGAAACTGTCCTCAACATCAAGGGAAAGGAAGAATACTCACTCGATTGGGGTGGAAAACTTGTTTTCTACAACTGTATCGTGGGTGGTGCAATTGATGCACGCTTTATGCCTGCCATCCTCAAGGGAATTATGGAAAAGATGAACGAAGGCCCTCTCACAGGTTCCCTCGCTCGCGACATCAATGTATTCTGCTATGATGGAAAGATGCACCCGGTAGATTCCAATGAAATCTCATTCGTTCTTGCAGCCCGCAATGCTTTCAAAGAGGCATTCCGTGCAGCCGGTCCGAAGATTATGGAGCCTATCTACAACATCACTGTCATGACTCCATCCGAGTATATGGGTTCTTGTATTTCCGACCTCAACAACCGCCGCGCACTCATCGAAGGTATGGGCAGTGAGAAAGGTTTCGAGGTTGTGAAGGCTCGCGTTCCGCTTGCAGAACTTTACAAGTACTCTACAACTCTCTCTTCTCTTACCTCAGGTTCTGCAACCTTCTCTATGGAGTTTGCCGAGTTCCAGGCAGTTCCGTCAGACGTTCAGGATAAGCTCTTGAAGGCTTACATGGAGCAGGAGGAACAAGAGTAAAAGAATGATTTTAATCCAAACTCCCCCCGTGGGATGGAAAGACTACGAACTTCTCGATTCTGGGAATTTTCTCAAACTCGAGAGGTTCGGCAGTTTTATAATGTCCCGTCCCGAGCCTAAGGCAATATGGCAACCTGCCCTTTCTCCTCAAGAATGGGAAAGGCTGAGTCACGTCAGATTCATTCCGGGTGCCGGTTTTTCAAAGGCGGGAAAGGAAGACAGCGGATCGTGGGAGTATTTGAAGAAGATGCCCCAGAGGTGGACGATTGACTATAATAACATTCGTCTTCGTCTTGCATTGACATCTTTCAAACACGTGGGAGTTTTTCCCGAACAATGCGCAAACTGGGATTTCATTTATGAGCAGACCCTGCGCCTGAAGGAAAAGCTTGGACGTGCCCCTAAAATTCTGAATCTTTTTGCCTACACAGGCGCTGCATCCCTCGCCGCCAAAGCCGCGGGGGCGGATGTAACCCATCTCGACAGCGTGCGTCAGGTTGTGAGCTGGGCAAACGAGAATATGGAACTCAGTGCTCTGAGCGATATAAGGTGGATAGTTGAAGATGCTTCAAAATTTGTTTCAAGACAGGTTCGCCGCGGAGCACAATGGGATGGCATCATACTCGATCCGCCGGACTATGGACGAGGTCCTTCGGGAGAAAAATGGCATCTGGTGGACAATCTTTGGGACATTTTGAACGGATGCAATGCCATCTTGTCGCCCAAAGACAGTTTTCTCATACTTAACCTTTATTCCAACGGTTATTCAGCAGTGCTTTGCGAAACTTTTGTAAGGACCGCTTTCGGACCGCAGGGAAGTACCGAATCGGGTGAGTTGGTGTTGACGGACAAGGCCGGACGCCGTTTGCCTTTAAGTGTGTTTACAAGACTTGTTAGATAATGGCAAAAAATTCATCAGAAGATAAGAGTCTGTCGCCGATGATGCGTCAGTTTTTCGATTTGAAAAAGCGTTATCCGGATGTGATTATGCTCATCCGTTGCGGCGATTTTTATGAAACTTTCGGAGAAGATGCGCTCATAGCCTCCAAGGTATTGGGCATAATTCTCACAAAGAGGGCGAGCGGCGGCGGAGACAAAATATCCCTTGCAGGCGTTCCTTACCATGCCATTCAGACTTATCTTCCGAAACTTGTCCGTGCCGGTTACAAGGTGGGCATAGTCGATCAGATGGAGGATCCGAAACTTGCCAAAGGTCTTGTGAAAAGAGAAATCACTGAGTTGCTCACTCCGGGAGTCATCCTCGACGAAAACCTCCTCCAGACTCAGGACAACAACTTTGTTGCGGCGGTTTATCGCAATGACAAAGACAATGAATGTGGAGTTTCTTTTCTCGACATTTCTACGGGAGATTTCAAGATAGCCCAGGGTTCCTTTGAATATGTGGAAAACCTTCTGTCTTCATTCAAGGCTCGTGAAGTTATTGTATTCCAACAAGATAAGGCGTGGTTTAGTCCTCGCCTGAGCAACTATTACCTGACCTATCTCGACGACTGGGCATTCTCATACGAAAGCTCCATCATCCGCCTGAAGAAACAGTTCGGAGTGTCGTCTTTGAAGGGTTTCGGAGTCTATACAATGCCTCTTGCGCTTTGCTGTGCCGGAGCAATACTTGTCTATCTCGAGCAAACCTGCCATCCCGCAATATCCCACATAAACTCGCTTTCGAGGATTGATTCTTCGGAATTTATGTGGATGGACAAATTCACAATAGCGAATCTTGAACTTTTCACAGGCTCAAAGACCTTGATAGAGGTTCTTGACTCCTGCACTTCTCCTATGGGTTCCCGCCTGCTGAAAACATGGCTTCTGATGCCTTCGATAGATGTTGAGGAAATCAACCGCCGCTATGATCTCGTGTCATATTTTGTGGAGAACGAAGACAAACTCGAGAATGTTCGCGGCCATATCGGCGAAATAGGAGATATGGAGCGCATACTTTCAAAGGCGGCTGCCGGCAGGATTCTTCCTCGTGAAGCCTTGCACCTGAAAAGGGGTCTTGAGCATAGCGCCGCTTTGAAGGAGTTCATTCCCGAAAACTCGGCGACAATAGAGGATTGTTCATCTCTTGTGGATTTCATAGGAACGACACTTCATCCGGAGGCCGCGGTAGCTGTGGGGAAGGGGCCGGTGATAGCGGAAGGTGTAAGCGAGGAGTTGGATTCTCTCAGGGAACTTTCATCAAATTCCCGAGCGGCCCTTGAAGAAATTCTTCAAAGAGAGACTCTCGCAACAGGCATAGCCTCGCTTAAAATTGATTATAATTCAGTTTTTGGCTACTATCTTGAGGTTCGCAACATTTATCGCGACAAGGTTCCTGCAGATTGGATTCGAAAGCAGACTCTCGTGAGCGCGGAGCGTTACATCACTCCGGAACTCAAGGAATTCGAGCAGAAAATTTTGGGAGCGGAAGGACGCATTCTCGAGCTTGAAACACAGATTTATTCGACAGTTGTTGCCGAGATTCAGAAGTATGTGAGGAAGATTAAGAGCAACTGCGTCGCAGTTGCCGGCCTTGATGTCCTTGCCGCCTTTGCCAACAACGCCATACGCTACGAATATTGCCGTCCGCTCGTTGACTCTTCTGACGTCATCGACATCAAGGCCGGTCGTCACGCAGTGATCGAACGAAATCTTCCCTTCGGGCAGGAGTACATTGCGAATGACACCTATCTTGACACTCGCAAAGACCAGATTATCATCCTCACGGGTCCGAACATGTCCGGAAAATCAGCCCTTCTCCGTCAGACCGCACTCATAGTCCTCATGGCTCAGATAGGCAGTTTCGTACCAGCAAAGAGCGCCCACATCGGTTATTGCGACAAACTTTTCACAAGAGTCGGGGCAAGCGACAACATAGCCCAGGGAGAAAGTACATTCATGGTGGAAATGGTTGAAACCTCAATGATACTCCACAACCTGTCTTCCCGCAGCCTCGTGCTTTTGGATGAAATAGGCAGGGGAACTTCTACCTTTGACGGAATGAGCATAGCGAGGGCCATTGTGGAATACATCCACGAATCCCCAAAGGCTGCAAAAACTCTCTTTGCAACCCACTACCACGAACTCAACGATATGGAAAAAATGTATGAAAGAGTGCATAATTTCCACATATCCATAAAAGAGGACGGACAGAACATCATTTTCCTGCGAAAGTTAGCAAAGGGCGGAGTGGAGCACAGTTTCGGTATTCACGTTGCGCGTCTTGCCGGTATGCCTGCAAAGGTTGTTGCTTCAGCGGAAAAAACCCTCTCACGCCTTGAAAAGGCAGAAAAACAGCAGCGCAACACTCCACAGCAGACTCCGCAGGGAACACTCTATTCGGACGGAACCATGCAACTGTCGATGTTCCAACTCGACGATCCCCTTCTTCTTGACCTTAAGGCAAGTCTTGAATCGGCGGACATCAATAATATGACTCCGCTTCAAGCATTTGACCTTCTCAGGTCTCTTAAACAGAAGATGGGGATATAAGCGCCTGCAGATTCTCGATTTTTCCTATATCGGTGATTGAAATGTCGTTGCGCACATCGCAATGAATGTTTTCGTGTGAGCAAATTGACAGATAAAAATCGATTACGGAAAACGGCACCGGCTTACCTGAGCAATAATCATTCATTCTTTCAAAGATTTTCTCCGACATGATGGAAATGCCGTCAAATGCAGCGTAAGATGATGTGAGAAGACCTTTCGTTTCGTTTGTTTTGAAGTTTTTCCACCCCCTCAAAAGGTTGTTTTCATCAAAAAACAATCCTCTTGAAGATAGCCTCTCGCTCATAAGAAGAGAGGCAAGACAACCTTTGGGAAGACTCAGCGAATTATAATCCAGACCCTCGGAGACAATATCCACATTGTGGACGAGAAATTCTCCGCAACCCCTGAGGAGATGTTCGGCTTTGAGTATGCCTCCGCCGGTGTCCATCAGGCAGTCCCTTTCGTCCGAAATAAGAATGGTGACATCATTAAAATCGGCCTCTGAAGAACAATAATCTATGATTTTCTCTGCAAAATGATGGACATTCACAACGAACCTATCATAGCCTGTAGCCTTTAATTTCATAATGACGTGATAGAGCAAAGGCTTGCCTCCGTAGCACACAAGAGCCTTTGGACAGGTGTCGGTCAGGGGAGCGAGTCTCGTGCCCAGTCCGGCTGCGGGTATGAAGGCGGTTTTACTCATATTCGTGAGGCGCTACACCCGATTCGGGATGTGAAATTACTATGCGAACCTGAGGATATTTTTCCTTGATGTGTGCAGCCAGAGCCTCTGCGCTATAAACGCTTCTGTGATGGCCGCCGGTGCAACCGAAACTGACCTGAAGATGATGGAAGTCGCGAGAAAGAAATACCTCGATATGGGGGTCGATGATTTTGTATATTTCGCAGAGCCAACCATCTATTCCCGATCTTGTTCTCAGAAACTCCTTTACGGGCTCGTCAAGCCCTGTGAGCCTCTTATACTCCTCATATCGTCCCGGGTTGTTATGTCCCCTGCAATCAAACACATAGCCTCCTCCATTTCCCGAATTGTCGGCAGGAATACCCTTCTTGTAGGAGAAACTTGAAATCTCTATCGTGAGTCCTTCTTCGGCGGTTTTGGGACAATTGTATTTTGCTACCAGAGCGTTCAAAACCTCTTTGAGATAAGGGTATTTTTCACAGATTGGCAGACATTTTTCAAGGTTTGCAATGGCAAACGGAATGCTCTCGAGAAAATGTGCTTTTCTCTCAAAATTTCCTCTGAAACCGTATGCCGCAAGCACTTGGAGAGTCCTGAAAAATACAAAAAGTTGCAGAGTTTGGTCAAAATTTTCTGGTAGTTTCTCTCCCGTGATGGCGTGATATTCCTCCTTGTAAGTGTCAATCAGTATGCGTTTGATACTCTGGGGATAATTACTCTTTGCCTGATAGACGAATGAGGCAAGATCGTAGTGAACAGGACCTTTTTTGCCACCTTGGAAGTCTATGAGATATGGCTTGTTATGGAAAAGCATAACGTTTCGCGCCTGAAAATCCCTGTAGAGAAAACCGTTTGGAGAGGCTTTCAGCAAGTCCGCTGCCAATAATTCAAAATCATTTTCAAGGCGGTATTCATTATAAGCGACACCCGATGCTTTCAGAAAACAGTATTTGAAATAGTGCAGGTCGAAGATGATGCCCCTTTTAGAAAGCTGCTCTTCTTCAAAACATTGTCCGTAATTCAGTCCCTTATCTCCAACTATTTGGCATTTAACAAGTTGCCTTATAGTGTCTTTAAGAAGTACTATATCGTTTTTAGAGTAATTTCCTGAGGCTCTTGCCCCTGAAAGACGCTCAAAAAGACTTTCTTCCCCGAGATCCTGCTGAATATAGCATAGTCCGTCTTCGCTGAGAGCATAGACTTCGGGCACATTTATACCCTTCGCCAAAAAGTGCTTGGCAAAGGCGCAAAATGTCCTGTTTTCCTCTTTTCTTTCCCCTTTTACCCCTATGATGCTGCCGCATCCACCTGTCAGTCGAAAATATTTTCTGTTGCTTCCGCTTTGGGGCAATGGGGTTATTCTCTCCGGATTCTTACCGGCAAAGGAAAGATATAGTCTTGAAAGTTCTTTTTCCATAAATGTCGAACAATGTTACAAAAATAAGAAAAAAAGTTATCTTTGTATCCTTGATACAATTGATTTAACGGGATATGAACATACCCTTCCTCATAGTGATGGTGTTTTGCACTGCTGTTCACCTCACAGCCACCATTGTTGTCGCAGTCTTTGCGTCTCGAAGAATACAGTTTCTTCCATTGACGCTCATACTTGCCATATTGACAACCGGACTTGCTTTTTGCGCCTTGCTTTTCTACTCTTACGAGACAGCTATAGATGTGGGGCTTTTCTTCCCGGGAATAGTTTTTCCTCTTGCTGTAAGTGCTTTTCTTGAAGCGCTTTACCCTATTGGAATCATACTTCCGGGTTACCTTCAGATAGGCCGAATGATTAAATATTCGCTTCCTCTAGTTATACTTGTTTTCATCTATTCTATCACTCTCGCCATCCTCGGAAAATCTGCTCCCGTCTATCACTCTTTAGGGGAAATGTTTGCAGGTTTCTGGCAGGTTATGGACACGATAGCAAGGTTCCTGGCTCTTGCGTTCAGTTTCACCTTTGTTCTCAGCATAGTTCTTCTTCCAAGGCAACTGCTCAAGGCTGAAACCCCGATTCCTCCTTATGTGACAGCTTGTTGTGCTTCGCTCGGAATTACCTATGCTTGTTTCTTCGTGCTTTCAATTCACTTCTTCTGGTGGTTGCTCTATCTCACTACAGCCTTGCTTACAGCCGTGAATATTGCCTTTGTGCTACACTCTCTTGAAAGCATTGCGGAGTCGATACCTCGTCCCGGAAAGAGGGGAACAGAGCCTGCCGCCCAGCCTGCAAAATCTCCTGCAAATCCGAGAAGGGACTTCAATGAAGACAACCTTTTCCGCTTTTCGAAAATTGAGCAGTATATGCAAAGTTCAACAGAATGGAGAGATACTTCTTACACGAGGGAAAAACTCTGTGAAGCTGTGGGATGTAACAGGCACATTCTTTTGCAAAGTCTTAGAAGCCAAGGATATAACACAATACACGAATATATTATGACCTATCGTGTAGAATATCTTTCGCGCCTTCTTCAGTCTAATCCGGAGGGAAATCTTTCCCAACTTTGTTTCGATGCCGGATTTTCGACCCTCATCACTGCCCGCTCAGCATATAAAAAAGTGCTTGGACGTGAATTAAACGAAGATTTTCCTAAAAAATAAGGTTGTGAAATTTCGGTACATCAAAAACGGTAAAGGCTCTTAACCAACATTTTTACCGCTTTTTGCGCACGCATACGTGAGAGATGCCTAAATTTGCAAACTTTGTCTAAAATTCTACCATATATTTTTGCATTGCTTCTCGCAGTTTCCTGCGTTTCGCTGCAAGAGGAACTCCCCCCACAAAAAGAGTTCCCCGATGTTCCTGTGAAGGTCGGTTTCGGCATAGGAAGCGGAGTGAAGACCATTGCTGGAGAGGACGGATTGTCAACCTCATGGGAGATTGGCGACAAGGTTGCTCTCTGGGCTTTCAATTCCCAGTCTCAGGCCGTTCTTGACGCAAAGGCTTTCGATACCTATTCGGCAGACAATGAATACGCCTTCTTCACGGCTACCCTTCCGTCTGCGATGCCTGAGGGCAGATACACTTACTACATATCTTATCCCGAGCCTGTAGCGCACACGGGTACGCAGGCAGAGTTTGAAATTCCGACCATCCAGGATGGAGTTTGCGGAGGCGGAGCAGACATACTTGTTTCTATACCTGTGGAGTGGAACGAACTCAAGGCCATAGACTATATGAACTATGACCACTCCGAGATGACTACATCAATGGCTCACCTCACCCATCGTTTCCGTTTCTACACCGAAGCCTCAACCGAACTTCACGGTGAATCCATAAGCAAGATTATTACAGAATTTCCGAAGACTGTTGCAGGTAGGGTGTCTTGTAATGTTGCTAATGTTGCGGCAGGTCTTTCGGCTCTCGGAAATGATAAGACGATAAAGATAATTCCTGACTCGCCAGTGGAGATTTCTTCTGAAGGCGACCGCCACTATGCGATGATTTCGACACTTCCTTTCGAAGCTGATGCAAGCGATGTCGTGAACGTTAAACTTTACACATCCAATTATATCGCTTGGGCAGATATTCCGCTTGATGGAAGAATCTTTGCGGCAGGACACACGACTCCTGTCAAAATCGTTCCTTCAAGAGTGGCTCCATATTACATCATCAATGTAAACGTGAATTCAAACAACCTTGGAGAAAAAGTCGAGTCTGTGACACTGACCGCTCCATCAGGTTGCAACTGGGCTGACAATGGCGGCAATGTCTTTGTCTATGCTCCTGAGGGCGGTATCGATGCAGGTTCATCCTTCTCTATCGAATTCGAGGACGAAAATGCGTTCAGGACATTCAGCGGGAAAACAATCAACGTAACATACGAGTCCGAGCACGTGAGCATAGGCGAGACTGTAACCATGCCTTCTATCGCCACCTCTCAGAATAAGGTCAATCTTGCTCTCAATGTGCCATATCTGCTGTATGAAGATTTCGCTTCGGTTGGATCATTCTCTTCAAACGATGCATACGCAACTTCGAGCACGGGTTCTTACAGTTACGGACCATTCCTTAACGGCTGGACCGGAGGAAGAATAGGAGCCGAGGCTGGACACAGCATTCGTGTTGCTGCTCACCAGGAAACAGGTTTGTTCATTTCTGTAAGTTATCCTGCCCGAGTAGATTCTGCTCCTATAAAGGGCACTCTCAAGAAGGCCGCCAACCTTTCAGTGGAATTTGACTATGGCGCAAATATCGAGTTCCTTAATTCTGCAGCGGATTTGCCACAAAACTGCTACATAGGTTATGTGACATCAACAACTGCATACAAGAGTGCCGAAACCACGGGTACATTCCAGCATACAATGACCGTTCAGGAATATGACGGAACTTATACAAATCTTCCAAACCACGGAGAGTTTGTTCTTACCAATGTTCCTGTCACAAGCGTTATAAGAATAAGCATAAGGACAGAACTTCAGACCAAGTCTTATCTCGGAACAAACGCAACGGCATGGTTATACATCGACAATTTTAAAGTTAAAATTTCAAAATAAAACCTATATCTAAATAAACCTATTATGAACACCAAATCATTGTTGACAATGGCTTTCGCGGCTCTCCTTGCTGTTTCTTGCAGCAAGACCAAGTCCGCAGGCGGTCTCAACTTCTCAGTGGTTGCAGGCCAGATTGATGAGGTTGTGACTAAGGGTCAGGTGTCCGATTATGTGGCACTCCCTGCAACAAGCGCTTTCACCTTAGTCGTGAAGGACGGAAAAGGTCAAACTATTTACAATGGCCTTCTGACTGACTGGAATCCTGAAACCCAGCTTCAAAGCGGAAACTACACTGCTCAGGCAAGTTATGGTTCCGACACAGATGAGGGAATAGCAAAACCTTATTTTGTGGGAACTGAGGAATTCTCTATTACAGGAGGTCAGACTACAGATGTTGTGATTACGGTATCTCTTGGCAATGCAATTGTCAAGGTGGTGGCTACGGACAACTTCAAAAAGTACTATCCAACCTATTCTTTCAAGGTAACGACTCCTGAGAACATTGCTGGCTTCGACTGCACCGATTCATCCGTTTTCGTTTCTTGGAAGTTCACTGTGGCAGGAACTGTAACTTCTCAAAGTGGAAAAACCCAGACTCTCGAAGCAAAGAATTTCCAGGCAGAGGCAGCCACTTGCTACACTGTTAAATATGATGTAACCAATGTCGGAGGCGTGAGCGTCACAGTATCCTTCAACGATACTGTTGATACAGTGAACCTCGGCGAAATAGAACTTAATGACTAAAGCCATGAAAAAGTTATTGGTATTCGCATCAATGATGATGCTCGTTTTGGTTGGTTGCAAGAAAGTAGGCAACACCAATAACCAGGGAGAAGGCTTCCTTTCTTTCGCAGATTTTTCTCTTCAGTATGATGCAGAAACAAAGGCTGCAGAGGCTGCTCCGGGAAACTATGTCATCATCATTAAGGATGTTGACGGAAAGGTGGTAAAGACCACTACTTACACAAATGTCAAGAATGACGGCAACAAGATTACTCTTATAGCCGGACAATATACTCTTGAGGCTCGTTCTTCATCTGATGAAGTTCCTGCATCTGCTTTTGAAAGACCAATTTATGGTGCATCTGCAGATTTCGAAATCGCCGCCGGAGAGACAACTTCAATAGGCACACTTACCTGTACGCTTCTTCAGTGCAAGGTTACTGTGTCTTACGACGACGCGTTCCTCGGTATGGTTACAGGCGCAGGTCAGGCTGTTGTGACAATAGATCCTACGGCTCCTCTTACATTTGACCTCAACTACACTAACAATACTCCGTCATACGACGAATCTGCAGGCTATTTCGCCGTGAACAATGGCGAGAATACCACAATGACTGTTGTTTTCTCGGGTAAGATTGACGGAAAGAGCCAGAAGATGACGTCTGTGATTACAAACATCCAGCCTCGTCAGTGGCGTCAAATCAAGTTCACCAAGAAGATTGATGCTCAGGGCAATGCAACAATTGCTCTCGTAATCAACGGTTATATCGAGGATGAAGAACTTCCTGTTGAGGTAAAAGTTCTCGCAGAGGATGTTATAGGCGAAGACCCTGACGCTCCTAAGGGAGATGGTGGTATCACTCTCGAATTCCATCCTGAATGTACAATGTACAGCGATCTTTTGAACATTGTGGTTCCAAAGGTAGAGGATGGTCCTATGGATTTGAGGCTTATCGCCACAGTTCCTGCCGGAGTCAAGAAATTCATTGTAAACATTGAATCTACAAGTCCTGGTTTCCTTGCTGCGGTCGATGCTGCCGGTGGTTCCCAGATTAACCTTGTAAATCCTTCTCCTGAGTCAGAAATTATCTTCCAGGTTGTGCCTTTCACTCACGGCAGCGGCCTCTTGGGTATGACAGAAATAGGCTTCGACCTCAGTAACGCTCAAACAGCAATCATCGGTTTCGTGGGAGTTCACACATTCTATATGGAAATTACCGACGCGAACGATTGCCGTAAACAAATACCTGTTAAACTCATAGTAGAATAAAGCCTTATGAAAACTTCAAAAACTATTCTGGCTTTAGCCATCGCATTATTGTCTGTGAGTTGCTCAAGACAACTTGAATCTACATCAAAGGGTGAGGGTGGTTTCTCTGTGAAGGCAACTTTGCCTGAAACAAAGGCAGCCTACACTTCGGAAGAACTCCTGAGCAATGCTCTTGTCAAGGTTTACTATGCAGACTTCTCAGGTCTTGTACGTAATTACAAATATTCAGAGGTTCCTGAAACAATATATCTTCCTGCAAACGAATATCGTGTAGATATCATCGCAGGTGAGGCTTCAAAAGAGGCTCCTGCCCTCGCATCTTGGGAGCAGAAGAGTTACAAAGGCTCATCCCCTGTCACAATCACAGCAGGTGTGAATACCTCTGTTACTGTGAATGCGGGCGTGAACAATGCCATCTCAAAGGTTAATTTCGATGCAACAGTTGCCGAAAACTTCAACGCAGGTTACACTCTTACAGTGGGAGTAGGCGAGAATAAACTCGTTTACGATGCTTCAAAGAATGGCGCTGAGGGTTATTTCATTATCACAGGCGTTGATGAACCTGCTTTTGAATGGGCTTTCAGCGGTGTTCGCACTTCTGACAACAGCAATTTCGCAAAGACTGGCGCCATCACCGGTATCGAAGCAGGAAAATCTTATGAGATTTCCCTCAAATACACAATCAAGGACGGCGTAGGAACATTTGATCTCCTCGTTGACTACAGCACAATCAACATCAAGGACAACATCGTCTTCGAGGCTGTTTCGACAGGTCTTGCAGCATCTACCGAGTATGAAATTTGGGCAGGTCACGCCACTGTTCACGCAGACATTGATGAAGGCGAGTTCTCTGACCCTTCAAAAATCAAATTTGCTTACAGCGCCGATGGTTCAACTTGGACAACTGTTGATGCAGTAAGGGTCTCTGAGGGCACTTACAAGGCAGTTCTTAGCGAGCTCAATCCTACAACAGAATACACCTACAAACTTGTGATTGACGGCGAAGACATAGGTGACCCTATGACTCTTACAACCGACGTTGCTCCTCAACTTCCTAATAGCAGTTTTGAATACAACTCAACTTCTGCTTCAGGAAACTATGAGGAGTGGTTCAATCCAAATGCTCCTGAAGAGGATTGCAGAACTGCTTGGTGGGGTTCAGGTAATGGTAGTGCAGGTGTAAATGGTTCTGCAGACTTCGGTGGCTTCATTATAAGCAAGCCTGATACCAAGACTTACACTGACGGAAGCCAGAGCGCTTGTCTTGCTTCAACTTGGGCTGTTGTCAAGTTTGCTGCAGGTAACCTCTTCACTGGTTCATTTGCAGGTCTTGTAGGCACAACGGGTGGTAAGGTAAACTTCGGTCGTCCTTTCACAGCTCGTCCTACAGCCATCAAGATTGATCTCAAATATTCTTCAGGCCAGATTAACCATATCGACAGCAAACCTGACGGAGTGAACATAACTACAAATGACTATGACTGGGCAAATGTGGTTGTCGCTCTCGGTATTTGGGACAACAGAACTTATGGTGGAACAAAGGACAGCCCTGTACAGGTAAATACCACCGACAAGAGCACATTCGTAAACTATGCTACTGATGCAAAGACTGTGGCTTTCGGAGATCTTACCATTCAGGGTAACGCTTCAAACTCAACAAACGAATGGGTTACCTACACCATTCCACTCACTTATAACAGCGAGAACATTTATCCTACCCACATCATTTTGAACTGTGCCGCAAGTAAATATGGTGACTACTTCACCGGTTACGACGAGAGCACATTGTGGGTTGACAACGTTAGACTCGTTTACGAATAAATGAGGAAGTTCCTTACAGCAATATCTTTGTTCTTCTGCCTCATTTCCGCAGCTCAAACCAAAAAGGAGGTTGACCGCGGATTTGAGGACGAAGCTCCTGCGACTGTTGCTGCAAAAGGAACTTTTATGATAGGTGGAACAGCCGGTCTGTCTTCAAGCGAAAGCAAAGACTATGAAATAGCCATAATCAAGGACATTAACACCACAGGCTACAATATATCCGTAAGCCCCGAATTCTGCTGGTTTTTTGCCAAGAATATGGGTGTGGGACTAAGGGTGGAATACAGCCGTGTGATGATGGATATTCCTTCAGCTTCCCTTCAGATTCAGGATATTGCAATCGGAGTAAAAGACTACAACCTTCTTCGCCAGACTGTCAGCGAAACGGCTTTTGTGAAGTTTCTTCTTCCAATCGGCCGCGCAGGCAGGATGGCGATGTATGTTGACGTCGGTCTCCGTGCTCAGCAAGGTCAGGAAAAGGTTGTGGATGCCCATACGGGCTACAGATATGGAACGTGGAAGGAAATCTACGGCGGAGGTCTTGTCGTAAGGCCGGGACTTATGGCTTTCGTTGCACGTCGTTTGGCGGTGTCAGCGGGCATAGGAATGGGAAGCATAGGTTTCAAATCCACCAGGCAAATCCACAATCAGGTGGATGAGGGCCGTACCACTCAGTTCTCCGCAAGTTATCTTATGGACTTGACTTCTCTAACTATAGGACTCGATTTCTATTTGTAAATGAAAAAACTCTCCCTCATATTCTGTTTAATTCTTGCTGTGGCATTTACTTGTCGTGCGCAGGAGGCGAATCAGGTACAGGAAGTTCCTGTGCAGGAGGCCGCTGTGCAAGAGCAGGAAGTTCAGGATTCTCAGGTGATGAGTGAAGAGTTTATGCCTAAGGGCGAGTGGCAGATAGGAGGTCAGTTCGGTTATGGAAATCTTGGAAACGAGAACACAGAGGTATTTCTCGTAATCAATCCTCTCGATTTTAAGGCGGCAGGCTTGATTATAGCTCCGTTTGTAACCTGGACATACAAGGAAAACAGAACACTCGGACTCAGGGTCAACTTTATGCAGGGTCAGATGAATCTTGACGGAATGACCGTGGACCTGCTCAATGAAGGCTTGCAATTCTCTGTTTCGGATATAAAGGGAAATGTGAGGTCGATAGGTGGTGCAATCTATCATCGTTCATATTACAGACTAGACCGTCGTGGCCGTCTTGGAGCGATTTGTGAGTTCTCTCTCGGCTATACCAATTCCCGCAGTTCATTTTCTTCCGATCCTTCAGTCTATACCAATACAAATAAGTTCAAACTGGCTTTCAGTCCTGGTTTGATGGTGTTCTTGATGAAGAAAGTGTCCTTGGGATTGACCATAAGTATGGCTGACCTTTACTACACCTCGGCCACTTGTATGAAGAATGGCGAAAGAACAGGATATAGAAACAAATCCGGTCTGAGAATGGGCGTTGACCTTGCCGGAATAAACATAGCGGTAGCATTCCATCTGTAATGAAGAAATTGGTTTTCATAGCATTGGCTCTCTTCTCGGTAGTTTCCTGTATCGAGAATGACCTGCCTTATCCTCTTCTTGTTCCATCAGTGACGGAACTGGAAGTGGAAGATGCTATTGAAACACGTATAGACAATACCTATAAAACCATCTCGATTGTTCTTGCAGAGCAGGCTGACGAAGCTTCAGTAAAAATTAAAAATGCCAAGATAAACCCTGAGACAACAAAGGCAAATCCTCTTTTTGTCGGCACTCACGATTTGAGTAAGTCTCAAAAAATCAGACTTACCACCTGGCCGGGACAGAATTACGACTGGACTTTGTCTGCAATCAGGCCGATTGAAAGATATTTCACGGTCAAGGGTCAGATAGGAGCACCAGTCATCGATGAAAAAAATCACAGGGCAGTAGCCTTTGTTTCAATAAAGGCAGACCTCTCCAATATAGAAGTCACTTCGCTCAAACTCGGCCCTCGCGACATTTCTACCATAGTTCCGTCCATAGCTGAACTTAAGGATTTCCAAAACGGAGTGCAGGTTAAGGTAAGTTGGAAGGAAAAGAGTGAAACCTGGGATCTCTATGTTGAACAGAAGGATGTAACCGTGACTCTCAATATGGTTTCTCCTTGGTCTAAACTTGTATGGCTTTCCGCTTCAGGCATAGAAGGAGAGAAAAACGGCTTCCTTTACAAAGAGAAGGATGCTACCGACTGGATTGACGTTGAGGCTCCGGAAGGCAGTTCAGGCGAATTTACCGTATGTATTGAAGACTTGAAACCATCTACGGACTATGTCTGTGTGGCATATAGCGGCGAAGACAAGACAGCCGAGAAGGAATTTACGACAGACCCAGAGGGACAACTTCCTAACAGCGGTTTCGAAACTTTCAGCAAGGCGGAATCTGAAAATTACTTCTGTTGGTACGATCCGTCATCTCCTGTGGAGGAACTCAAAACCAAGTGGTGGGATTCCGGAAACATTGGCTCTACGACAGTGGGAGCTGCATACGCCATTGCACTTCCTGATAGCGATTGCACCGAGGGTAAGGTGAGCGCCTGCCTTGTTTCCCGCAATGTGATTATCAAGTTTGCGGCAGGAAATACCTTCTCTGGAGAATTTGCAGGCCTTGTAGGTACTCAGGGTGGTATTTGCAATTTCGGAAGACCATTCACGCTCAGACCAAGAAAACTTACACTCTCTCTCAAATACCAATGTGGAAAGATAGACTGCATAGGCTCAGTTCCTGAAGGTCAAACCGTTTCTAAGGGAGACAATGACCGTTGTCAGGTTTGGATTGCTCTCGGAGACTGGGATTACAAGAAATATGGTGGCACGAGGGAGTGTCCGGTTCAGGTAAACACCACAATCCCATCTACTGCCTTCCGTGCAGATGGAGAAAGTGTAATAGCATACGGAAG
>JABUTT010000026.1 GCA_021443515.1 Bacteroidales bacterium | reverse complement strand
TCGACATAATTGTAATAGCCCTTAGGGTTGTTGCGGGAGATATAAATCGACTCAATCTGCGACAGAGCGCTCTGGTAGTACTCGCTTTCAGGATAGCTCTCAACCAACTGGCAATAGTATTTGAGAGCCTGATTGTCATCTTTACGTCCCCTGTAAAGCATACCGAGTTGCAAGAGACTTTGAGGAGCATACTGACTTGTAGGAAGGGTATTTATAATCGCGAGATAGGTTTTTGACGCCGAATCATATTTTTTCTTCTTCTCGTATGCACGACCGAGTTCAAACATTGCCGGGGCATAGTAATAATCCCTCCACGAAGTCTGAGGAATGGATGAAAGCACCGTTATCTTCTTATCGACATTGCCTGCAAGTCCGTAGCTGAGACCGGCCTGGTAATATGGATAAACCGGAGCCGCATCCATTGCAATATAATCGCTGTAAGAAGCCGCAGCATCCGAAAACTTCTGGAGCATGAACTGGCTGTCTGCCCCTCGGAGAATAGCATCCTTCTTTCTCTGTGAGTCAGCCTTATCGGATTTCGCATACATCTGGAACCATTTCTCGGCAGGCTGATAGTCCTTCATAGAGAAATAGCAATAGGCTATATCGTATGGAAGAAGGTCATTTTCAGGCCTTGGGAAGAGGGTCTGGCTGTTGTAGAGAGAAATGAATTTGTCTGCCGCCTCCTTGTATTTTTCGCTGTTGTAGTAGGATGAGGCAAGCAGATATTGAGAGTATTTCGAGAGGTCGCTGTCCTTGCCTGCATAAAATGAGGCAGTCTTGAAATAAGACTCACAAGATGAGAATGCCTTGCTGGTGTAGAGTTCGCGGGCACGAAGATAGTTCGCCTTGGCGTAGTTGAGCCTCTCGTCCTCATCGAAGTTTTCTATCCTGTCGTAAGCCGAAATGGCAGCGTTGTAATCCCCGTTCTGAAGGGCCGCAATCGCCATATATGAGTAGAACTTGTCGTTCTCGGAATCCTTTGGATAAGCGCTCGCGAATGCCTCGAAACCGCTGTCATCCTTGTTGAGGTCGAAGGCAAGTTTCGCATAGTTTATCATCGCATCCTTCTTGATTGTCTTGTCGAAATCCAGGCTCGCAGCCATCTTGTAACATTCCAGGGCGGCAATCTTGTTCTTCATATTGAGGTAACTGTAGGCAAGATTGTAGGTGGCCTGCTGGTAGAGGGCATTGTCCTGAGGACGAATCTTGGAAAAATTCTCAACCGCACCCTTGTAATCCTTGTTCAGATACAGAAGGCTGCCGGCGTAGTAGAGATCAGCATCGGATTTCTCGGCATCAGAATCGGTGTGGTTGTAATATTCCTGCGCCGTCACATAGTCCCCTTCCATCATGTAGGATTCGGATATTATACGTGCAAGATGAGGCTTTCTCTCCTGCGGACTCCGATCGAATATAGCCGGACCGTTGGAAGTCACATAGCCATAATCATTGAGCATAAAACTACACTCAAGAGCATAATATTTGGCTATTTCCGAGAAATTGTCGTCTTCAACTATGCGTGAAAAATACTCGAGAGACTTCTCAAACTCCTTTCTCTGATAGCAGATGTAGCCGAGGCAATAACAGCACTGAGGGTTGAAAATTGGAGTGTCAAAGGCGAGTACCTCTTCGAACTGGCCGAGAGCCACGTCATAATTGTCCAGGCAGAAATTACACTGGGCACGGAAGAATTTGCAGTTCTGAAAGTCCTTTTTTGAAAGGAATCTCGTATCCACGGTGTCCAAGAGGGCCAGACTTGCCTGATATTCTCCCCTGTCGTAAAGCGAAAGGGCATATTTATAGTCGATGAGAGGGGTCTGGGCACAATCAAGATAGTATTTCTTGAAAATGTAATACTCCTGGTCGTATGTAGGCACTCTGAGGTCTATCGAGCAAAGCAGGCTGTAGGCCTTGACAGTGGTCTCGTCGGAGTTCCCAAGCCCATCGAGTATGGTCTTCGCCTGAGAGAGCAGGCCGTTCTCATAAAGAGATATTGCATAAGAGAGCGTCCGCTTGTTTTCTGTAGTGGTCTGAGCACCGGCAAAAGTGCCGCCCAACATGCATAGAAGCAAGATTTGTAGGTATATTTTTCTCATTTGCGTCAATTTTCTATCGAGCTTAGATAATAATTTCCAAATATACTCATTTTTTACTACTTTTGTGCAATTATCAGCCAAAAAGATGAGTGCTCTGATTAAATTCGAAAATGCAGATATAAGCAATGGTGCCAACACTATGCTGTACAATGTTTCACTCGCTGTCGAAGAAGGCGAGTTTGTCTATCTCACAGGCAAGGTTGGAACAGGCAAAACCTCCATTCTACGCACAATAATTGCAGAAAATCCTCTTGCCAAGGGAAAGGGCGAGGCTTGTGGTTACGATTTGCGGAAAATACGCTCTAAACACATACCTGCCCTGCGCCGCCAGATAGGTGTGGTATTCCAAGATTTCCAGCTTCTAATGGACAGGAATGTGGAAGAAAATCTCGCATTTGTGCTTGAGGCTACAGGCTGGAAAGACAAGAGAGCCATAGCCAAGAGAATAAAGGAAGTTCTTGAAGCCGTGGGTATGGAGACAAAGGCTCACAAGAGACCTGCCCAACTCTCGGGAGGAGAGCAACAAAGGGTGGCGATTGCAAGGGCTATTCTCAACTCCCCTGCCGTCATACTTGCAGACGAGCCGACAGGCAATCTCGATGAAGAAACCGCCGACGGCATAATGGAACTGCTCTTTTCTCTCAACAAAGAGAACAATACCTCGGTGCTGATGATAACCCACAACAAAACCATAATCGAAAAGTTCCCCGGAAGGGTTTTAGTCTGCGAAAACGAGACGATAAACGAGGCGTTATGAAAAAATCTGAACGCTCAGCTCTCATTCTCGAAGCCCTCTCCAAAGTGATAGAACTCCCAAAGTCGGAGTTGGTCTTCAACTCCCCTTTCCAGCTCATCTGCGCCGTTCTTCTCTCGGCCCAATGCACCGACAAAAGAGTGAATATGACCACTCCCGCCCTGTTTGAACGCTATCCTTCTGCGCGGGAACTTGCAGAGGCTGACGTGGAAGACGTATATGGCATCATAAGTTCCATAAGTTACCCTCGCGCAAAGGCCCGTCATCTCGTGGAAATGGCAAAAATGATGGTGCGGGACTTCGGCGCCGAGGTGCCATCCGAACACTCTGACCTCGTAAAACTCCCAGGAGTCGGAGACAAGACTGCAAATGTGGTCGAGTCCATAGCATTCGGGCATCCCACAATAGCGGTTGACACTCACGTTTTCAGGGTATCTCACAGATTGGGACTAAGCAAGGGAAAAACTCCAAAAGCAGTAACTGAAGACCTTGTAAAGGCGATTCCTCCGCAGTTAAGAGGAGATGCTCACCATTACCTGCTTCTCTTCGGACGCTACACCTGCAAGGCTGTGAATCCTCTTTGCGAGAATTGCCCCCTCACAAAATACTGCGTTTCAAAATCAAGATTCAAGGCCTGAGATTACTTGCGGCCTGATGCCTACCAAGACCTGAGATTACCATCTTCCTGCTACCTCGATGTCTTCCCATCGAGTAAGTTCTGCCTTAACAGCCTCATCTTCGTTCGGAGACAAGTATTTCGCAGGCGAATACGGCCTGAAGGAGAGGAAGGTAATTGGAATATCGTGAGACAGATAGTTCTGTTCGTAGAAGGTCTGTACGCCGAGCAAGGTCTCGAGTTCTGGAAAGCCCACAAGCGAAGAAGGCACCTGCGAGGGTTCAAAATGAGTTGGAACCACCCTGTAGGCACATACGTCATTGCACCCCTCGGGCTTGCGGCCCCTGTAAATGTCATTGCAGACATAGAGAACCGGGAGGTCGTTTTTAATGGCGAGAGCCTTTGTGTATTCGTGAAGAAAACGACTGTCGGTCTTGAGGTTGACGACTCCGTCCCGACGCAAAAATCCCTTGTAGCGCTCGAGAAACATCGGACTGGTGAGACGTTTTCGCTCCCTGCGAAGTTGCGGGTCGGCAAAGGTAATCCATAGTCCCGAAACCTCCTCCGAAGCGAAGAACGAAGATATGAACTCTATATGTGTCCTCAGAAAAGCGACATTGGGCATAGAATGTTCGGTGGCATATTTGGCACCTCTCCACAATCTCGCCCCCTTGATATCGACCCCTATGAAGTTGCACTCCGGATGAGCAGCGGCAAGGGCTATCGTGTATTCTCCCTTTCCGCAACCAAGTTCAAGATAAATGGGATTGTCGTTTCCAAAAACCTCCTTGCCCCAGTTGCCCTTGAGAGGATGATCCTTGCCAAGAACGTCCTGAGTGGAAGGCTGGTAGAGACAGGTAAAAGTCTCGTTTTCCCTGAAACGTTTGAGTTTATCCTTGCTTGCCATCGAAGCCTCCCTTGCCGTGACGACGTTTGTGGCGATGCTTGTTCTTTGATGTCTTGTCGAAGCGGGATATGCTGTCGTCGCCTACTGCAGTCACGAAACCCGGGTCATTGCTGACAGCGGCAGCCTTTCTCTCCCTCTTTTCGTTGAGTGAAGCAGGTTTGATTCCGGCATTGTTCTGCCTTTGGATTGCACGCACATCGTCTGCGGTGAGTTCATAAAGATTGGCAAACGAACCCTGGTCGTAAGAGAAGAACATCCTGCCACGAAGAATATCAGTCTTCATCAGCCAAGCCTGGCCGTCTTCAAGTTCGAGAGGACGATGCACCTTCGGAATCTTGCCCTGAGCATCATTATAGACTGCTGCCTCATAATTCAGACAGCATTTGAGATTGCCGCACTGTCCCGCAAGTTTCACCGGATTGAGCGAAAGGTCCTGTATCCTCGCAGCCGTTGTGGAAATGCTCTGGAAGGCAGTAATATGGTTTGAGCAGCAGAGTTCCCTTCCGCATATACCCAGACCTCCGATGAGTCCGGCTTCCTGACGGGAACCAATCTGCTTCATCTCCACCCTGATATGGAATTCTTCTGCAAAATCCTTAATAAGTTGACGGAAATCCACTCTGTGGGCTGCTATATAGTAGAAAATCGCCTTTGTGCCGTCGCCCTGAAATTCCACGTCCCCGATTTTCATCTCAAGTCCCAGGCGAGCAGCGAGTTGACGGGAACGAATCATTGTCTGATGCTCCCTGCCTATAGCCTCACGCCAGCGGTCGATATCCATCTGACGGGCCTTGCGATAGATTTTCTTGAATTCCGTGGTCGCAGGGTCAATGTGACGGCTCACCATCTGGTGAAGGACAATAGCTCCTTCGAGAGTGACTATTCCAAGATCGTGTCCCGTGGCAGCCTCAACCACCACAAGGTCACCGGTTTTCAGCGACTGGCCCGAAGAATTTACGAATATGCCTTTGCGGGTATTCTTGAAACGGACTTCAAAAAGGTCTTTATAATCGACAAGCGTAACTCCGTGCAACCAGTCATAAACCTGAAGTTTACAACAGCCGGGACGGTAGTTGCAATCATAACTGTTGTCGGGATTCTGCTCTACGCTGCAACCCCTTGAACAGTCGAACTGCTTGGTTTCATTATCGTTGTTTGCCATTTTGTAAGATATATAGTGAATCGGCAAGGTCGCAGAACACCATCTTTGCACCGACATTCCTGTCGATAAGACGATAGGCTTCATCAAAAACGCCCATGGACATTCTTACGAAAGGCCTTGCAAGGCGGGTTGCTGCCCAAGCCGAGAAATTATCGTTTATGCCTTCAGAAAGGGAGGACATCTTCTGCTGATGCAGGAAAATGTCTCTCAATGCTGAACAAGAGTAGGTGCAGAAATCTTTCTGGGTATTCCTGTTCTTCAGGGCATCCATCGATTCTGCAAAATCCACGCACTGCAGCAGGTCTCCCTCAATCACCGCCTTGATAAGACTCTCAAAAGAGCTGCGGAAGAGTTCCGAAGTCTGCTCATCGGTACTCTCACTGAAGGCTTTAGCCCGAGCAGCTTCTTCCTTAGTAAAAGGAGGCACTCTGAGGGTGCTGCAACGTGAAAATATGGTTTGGATTATCTTCTCCGGACTGTGGGTCAGGAGAATGAAATAGGTGTTTGCCGGCGGTTCCTCAATGAGTTTGAGAAGTTTGTTTGCAACCGCCTGGTTCATTTTTTCCGGGAGATAGAAGAACACCACCCTGTTGCCTCCGCAGAGAGGAGTCTGAGAGAGGCTCACAAGGAGTTCGTTTGCATCACTTACCGAAATGGACACAGATTTAGTTTCAGTGCCGATTTCGGAAAATATGCTCTCGGAAGTGGAATATGGGTTTTTAGTAAGGGCTGCCCTGAATTTCGGTAGATAAAGGCTGCAAGTAGAGTCCTTCGAATGAGCTGTAGGAAAGACAAAAACAAGGTCGGGATGAATGAGTTTTTCTGCCTGAAGAGCCTCTGAAGGAGTCTTGCCGAGAAGTCTGCAGAAAAGGGCCATGGAAAGAGCCACACCGCCCTGACCATCATTTTCATAGAGGAGGAGGGCATGCGGAACACGGCTTCCCGAGAGCATTGCCTCGAGTTTCGTCTTCACCGATTCAGCCGCTATGACCTTGTTCATTTCCATTATCTGCGCTATTTCCTGCGTTCCCCCTAAAAAACTATACAGTTCTGTCTCCCACGTATTTTGTAAGGAAAATAAGGCTTTCCTTTGCCATTGACGAAGGCAGGCTCTCGAGTATGGACAGAGCCTTCACTATATACTCCTCGAGTACCTTGCACGCTCCCGGAACGCCTTCATATCTTTCCACAAAGGCCACCACCCTGTTGCGCAGGGCAGGTTTCGCGTCAATTCTCGAGATTACATCCATAATCGCCGTTCTGTCATCCTCCGGAGCATTGTTCAGAGCCACGATGAGAGGCAGGGTTATCTTCTTTTCGAGTATATCCACCCCCACTTCCTTGCCTACGTTTGAAGAAGGGATGTAGTCGAAAATGTCGTCCTTCATCTGGAAGGCATAACCAAGATAGCGGGCATATTCCACCACAGTATTCTGAGCCTCAGCCGATGCTCCGACCGAAATGGCTCCCGACTTTGCAGAGGCTTCAAATAAGGATGCGGTCTTGCAGAATATTATCCTGAGATAATCCTCAAATGTTGTGTCGAGAGTCTCGGCTTTCTGCATCTGGAGCATTTCTCCCTCCGCAAGATGAGAAAGTGTCTTGGCGAAGAGATTCAGAATTTCCTTGCTGCACTCCTCGTCTCTGAGTATCGCTTCCATAGCCTTAACGAGCCAGAAATCTCCCACAAGGACACTCGCTGCCGCACCGAAAAGCGAATAAATTGTTGGTTTTCCCCTGCGGGATGGGCTGTCATCCGCCACATCATCGTGAAGCAGGGTTGCATTGTGGAGCATTTCGCTCGCCGCCGCAAAATTGTAAGTTGACCTGTTTACAGTGCCCAAAGAGTCTGCAATCAAAAGACAAATCATCGGGCGGATATGTTTTCCGCCCGATTCCATGATTCGGTTGTTTATCCCGTTAAGCAGAGGAATATCGCTTTCAAGAGATGAATCCATCACCCCTTTTACAGCCTCCAAATGCTTTGAGAGATACTCTTTGACTGTTTCTATAGTCATTAAAAGAAGAAGGCAATGTGAATGTTGTGTCCGCGGAAGTTGCGGTTGTTGATATTCATCGCCTTGATTACCTCTTTTGCCTGTTTCAAGTCAGCGAAGTCTCCAAAGTTCCAAGAATAGTGGTAAGAAATCTGGAGATGCCAAACCTCAAGACCTGCACCGATGGAAGCACCGAACTCGAAACGGTTGATACCGTCCCAAACGCCTGCGTTGGCAGTCTTGTTCTTGGTAATGTTTTCGATGATGGTTGTGAGGTTATCAACGGCGAAACCAAGGAATGGAGTAGCCTCGATATAAGGACGGCATACGAGAAGATCCGGTCCCCACTGAATACCGATAGGAATTTCCACATAACCTGCATTGTACCTTACAGAAGCGAGTTCTGTATCGTAAGAAGTGGCTTTCTTTGTATAAAGAAGTTGTGGCTGAACAGAGAAGCCGAGAGGAAGTGGAACGTGTACTCCGATACCACCGCTGAAGTGGAAATTGCCCTTTGTGGCATCGTCAAAGTTCATAATGGTACCACCGAGGATGATACCGAACTGAACCGGCTTTTGAGTGTTATTTGAAATGCTAGTTGAGCCACGGTGATCTCCTTTTGCAGATACTGTAAGGCATGAAAGAGCCATTACAGCAACGATAAGAATAATTTTTTTCATTTTTCTATATTAAATTAAAGAATCAATTTTTGCAGTTATAACCGGTTTAGGATTGTTTCCCACAAGACGGTCTACAAGTTCACCATTCTTGAAGAAAAGAAGGGTCGGGATGTTGCGGATGCCATATTCTTCAGCAATATCAGCACACTCGTCCACATCACATTTTGCGACTACGGCCTTGCCTTCATATTCAGCAGCGATGGCAGTAATCGTAGGGGCGAGAGCACGGCAAGGGCCGCACCATGTTGCCCAGAAATCTATAAGGACAGGCTTGTCCGATGAGAGGACTTCCTTAATGTTTGAGTTTGTAATCTTAATTTCCATAATAAGAAGTTGTTAAAAACTTGTAAAGTTAATCAAAATTATTCATCTGCAGCATGTCTGCGATAGTCTTTTTCACGGATGGAGGCTCTTTTGTCATAGACTTTCTTACCCTTGGCAAGCGCTATCAGGAGTTTTGCATATCCGTTTTCCGCAATGAAAAGTTTCACAGAGACTATCGTATTGCCTTTTTTCTTCACTTCATTGGAGAGTTTGCGGAGTTCCCTTGCATTCAAGAGCAACTTGCGGTCACGTTTGGGATCCTGCTTTCCCCAGGCCGAGCCCCAGAAGTATTCTGCGACGTGCATATTCTTCACAAAGAGTTCTCCGGAGGTGGAGAAATAGCAGAACGAATCCACAAGAGAGGCCTTGCCGGCACGAATAGACTTGATTTCAGTACCGGTAAGAACAATGCCTGCGATGAAAGTCTCCAGAAATTCGTAATCAAAGGAGGCTCTTCTGTTCTTTATTTCAATATTGCTCTTTGCTTTGGGCATAATCGCTGATTTATATTCACAAAGATAGAAAATATTTGCATTATACGAACTTAATGCATACCTTTAACACAACAAAATTAAAAAGTCACTTACAACTTAAATCTTTATACCCATGCTTTCATCTACATCATTCAAAAAAGAGCTTTCCATCTTGGAAGAGGAGGCCGTAACCTATTGGGTTGAATTCTTCGCTGCTGCTGCCGATTTCGGAACAAGTCCCGACAAGCACACAGGCGAAGAAGTAATGGGCGCAAAACGCTACTCAAACACTCTTAAAGGAATATGCACCGCATACAGCAGGACACAGAATGAGCAATATCTCATCGTGGCTACAAAAGCGAAGGACTTCATTCTTGAAAATTTCCTCGACAACAAATACGGTGGAATTCACTACACCCTGACCAAGACTCGTGAAAGATGTTCTACCGACAAGAAACTTTCTTCTCAGGCAGCCTGCCTTTCCGCGCTTGCAACCTACGTTGCTGCATTCAAGAACGAAAATGTGCTCAACTACGCAGTGGGTATATTCAAGACCATTGAAAAGGACCTTAAGGATGAGCGACTCGGCGGCTATTTCAATGCAGCTGACCGTTCTTTCCAGGACATTATCAATCCGGCTAAGAAACTTAAAGGACACATCCTTCTTCTTGACGCATACGTTGACCTGTATAAAGTATATCCTCAGACTGCGCTTCGCGAGGCCATCATCAACCTCATCGACCTCATCATCGGCAAGTTCCTCTCAGAAAGCGTAATTCCTTACGAATTCAATGACGACTGGAGCGAGACATCTGCAAAGAAAGCCTGCCCTGCCCTCGTTTACAACACCTGCGGCTCAATTCTCAAAGCTGCATTTGCAGTGGGCAGTTTCTCGGTAGTCGAAAGGGTACGCGAGGCCGTTGCACCTCTTGTAAAGGCTTGCGACGAGAACTCAAACATTGACGCAGATAAACTTACCTACAAGCACGGAATCGTTCCCGTAAACGTCATCACAGGCGCCATCGTTGCATGGAAATATCTTGGAGACGCCAAGGCAATCGAAGTTATCGAAAAGACCTGGAACGCCTTCAAACCACAGACAAAGGCAATCTACACGGAATGTCCTTGCGCTGTGATGAAACTCAGCAAATGGGTGTTCGAGGAAATCTAAACGAGACTCGAAATAATAAAATCACTGATAATCCACTTGTCCTCGGGAATGCGCACACAGGCAGTTCCGGGGACAAGTTCCAAATAGCCCTTACAGATAGAGGCATTGGTCTTGATTTTCGGGAGCAATGACCGCTGGATACCGTCGGAGGTCCTCAGAGCAAGCATTATCTTTTCTATGCGGAGTTGCTCCTGAGAGAGAACCTCCCTCCCCCTCCCGACTCCCGATATGTATTTTTTAACGCTCTCGGGATTCCACTGCCTCTCCTTTCCGTCAAAACTATGGGCGGCAGGGCCGTAACCGGTGTACGGACTATGGTTCCAATATGCGGAATTATGCACGGCGCGCCTAAGCGGAAGAGCATAGTTGGATATTTCATAGTGCAGATAGCCGGCCCCGGCAAGAAGTCTGTTTATAAGGATGGTCTGCTGCTCGCAATACTCCTGCGAAGGCTCCCCATAACAACCTTTTTCAATGAAACCTGAGAGTTTGGTACCCGGCTCGACTGTGAGGGAATAGACTGATATATGCTCCGGGCGCAGACTGATTATCTTCTCGAGAGAGTGAGCCACCGAGTTCTCATCTGCACCGGGGATTCTTGAAGTGTTGATATTGGAAATAAGGTCCAGACTGATATTGTCAAAACCCGCTTCACGCAAGATGGAAAAAGCCTTTTGGGCATCTGAAGCATTGTGGCGGCGCCCCATCCATCTGAGGACCGCATCGTCAAAACTCTGCACGCCCATACTGATTCGGTTTACCCCAAGGCACTTCAGAGTTTTGAAGAACTCAACACCCTTTTTACATACGTCATCAGGGTTCGCCTCAACAGTGAATTCCTCGAAGGGGGCATATTGCTCCAAGGCTTCCACAACCCTGCGAAAAAAGTCTTCACCCATGAGCGAAGGCGTTCCTCCCCCGATATAAAGCGTAGAGGGACCGCCACACAAAGGAGGACGGTCCGCAATTTCTTTTATAAGTGCATCTGTGTAAGAGTCTACATCTCCCTTTTCCTTGCACTTGACGGAGTAGAAGTCACAGTAAGTGCAGAATGAAGAACAAAAGGGAACGTGGATATAGATCATCGGAGCATTGTTTCGGCATTGCCGAGAGGCGCTGCAGCAGTATAGACATCCACTGTGTAGATACCTTTCTGGAAAGCAGTCACATCGTTGAGATAGATGGAAAGATCCACCTCTGCACCCTGATAGTCGATTTCACGAGAAGCGGAAGCCACAAGACTCTCGCCACCGCAGGTAAAGGCCTCGCCTGCAGGATTGGTTGAAGGAAGAACTACTTCTCCGTCAGGGCCTTTTACAACTATATATATCTTAACCCAGCCCTTAGGAGCAAGGTCGTTCGCTATGAGAGACATAGTTGTAAGCAGACGCACGGCAGTCTTGCTTCGGTCGGTGGCCTTGTTGTTGCTCCCCTGAGCCTCAATGTGGAGCGCACGGGCCTTGAGTATGCTTCCTGCAGCCACCTTTCCGCTCAGGTCTGAGATTGTCTGACTCATCTGCTCGTTCTCCTTCTTCACCTGGGCAGCCTCCCTGCGAGCCGAAGCGGCATCTGCGGTAAGACGCTTGTTGAGGGTATTGAGGGAGTCTATCTGGAAGATGTAGTGCTTCATTATGCTGCGGAGGGTTCCAAGTTCCTTCTCATACTGACGCATCCTTGAACGGTTCACTGCATCCGTCTTCTTTATACGCTCAATGAGTTGGGCAACCTGTTCCTTCGAAGAGTCGAGTTGGCTGTTGATGAAGGTATAGGAAGTTGAGAGGGAATCATATTCTGCCTGAAGTTCAACCATCTGACGGGTAAGCTCCTGCTTGTCGAGATTGAGTTCGTTTACTACATTGCGATGATTGATATAAAGATAGCCAAGAACACCTGCAAGACCAAGGGCGATTACCGCCAATATACCGATAAATGTTTTGAGAGTGCCTTCACGAGCATCTTTCTCGCGTTTTGCTTTCCTCTCTTCAAGTCTGCTTTTTGCATTTTCCTCGTACATAGAGAACAAATTTTTAATAACTGTCGCAAAGATAATAAAATTAGCAGTATATTTGAGGGTATATTTAATTACATCATATAAATTATGAAGTACGCAATTAGAAGTCTGAAGTATTTTCTTTGGTTTAATATTCTTGCAGGCGCTATAGTGGCAGTCATGGTCCTTGCTGGCGGCACTGCCTACGACGGCAGCCTATCATCTGTATTCAGAGACGGCATAAAGAGTCTTATTGAAATCGAAATCTTCTTCTTTGTATGTTCCATGCTCTACCCGGCGTGGAGTTTCATCAACCTGAAGGATTGTCCATCGGGCAAAAACGACGCGAAGGTCAATGCTGAAGTTGTTAAAGGATATATGGCCGAGCATAAATTCGTACTCGTAAAAGAAGAAGGAAGCACGCTCATCTATCGTTACGACGGGCTCGCCGGCAGACTTTCACGAATGTTTGAGGACGAAATCAAATTCTTTGTCGGAGACGACTATGTGACCGTTTCAGGCCTGAGGAAGGATGTCGTAAGGATTGCAAGTTATCTCGAATTCAAATTAAGATAATATGTCCGCAATAAAGCAAATCAGGGATTATCTTGCAGAAAACTGCATAGATGCGCTTGTGCTGTACAACAGCGACCCTCACGAAAGCGAATATCTCGCCCCGCGCTACTGCAGTATAGAATGGCTCAGCGGCTTCAAGGGAGAGAATGCCAAGATGGTCATAACTCCTTCGAGGAGCGTGCTATGGACTGACCCACGCTATGAAATCCAGGTGGCACAGGACCTTGCGGGAAGCGACATTGAGGTGCTGATGGAAAGAGTGCCTAATGCTATATCCATCCCCGATTTTCTTAAAAGCGTTGAAGCGAAAACTATAGCCATAGACTCGCTCACAACAAGCGTGGCAGCCGCATTGGAACTTCAAGATGTGACGGAAAACGCCCTCATCTGTCTGCCCGATTTCCTCGACCGTTTCTGGAAAGAACGCCCTGCAATGCCTTGCAAGGATATATTTGAGGCAGATGTCAGGTATATGGGAGAGAGCAGGGAGGAAAGGCTCTCCTGGCTCCGAGGCATAATGGAAAAAGAAGGCACAGACTACATCCTCATTTCCGAGCTCAGCGAAATTGCCTGGCTGCTGAACATACGCTCAAGCGAGATTGACTACAATCCTCTCGCGATGGCACATCTTCTTGTCAGCCTTGACGATGCATACCTATATATAAGAAAGATAGGCAAGGCTCATGGCGAAATTACCACAGCATCCACCTTTGCCGCCCTTGAGCAAGCGGGTGTTTCAATCTACGACTACGATGAGGTCACATCCGTTCTCAGCACCCTGCTTTCATCTCCGGGAGCAAAGACGATGAAGTTCCGCATTGACCCTTCGACCACAAATTACGAAATCTATCGCCTCTTCCTTGAGAGCCTTCCAGAAAATTGCATAGTGCAGGCCGACAGCCCAATCACTGTAAGAAAAGCCTGCAAGAACAGCGTGGAGATTGAGGCAATGAAAAAGGCTCATTTCGAGGACGGAATAGCAATGGAAAAATTCCTCTACTGGATAGATAACAACGCCGGCGAAGGAGTGACCGAATACGATGCAATGCAGGTTTTGGATGAATACAGGGCAGAAATCGAAGGCTATCATTCCCTCAGTTTCGGTACCATTTCGGCATACGGTCCATCTGCCGCCCTGCCTCATTATATGACACCTGCGGAAGGGTCTCTCGAATTGCAACGCTGCGGACTATACCTTGTGGACAGCGGAGGCCAATATGACTTCGGTACAACCGACATAACGAGGACAGTGCCCCTGGGAGAATGTTCACAGGAGGAAATGCTCGACTATACCCTCGTGCTGAAAGCCCACATAAGGTGTGCAATGGCAGTGCTTCCTGCAGGCTCGTTCGGTATCCAACTCGATGCAATATCGAGGGACTGCCTTTGGAGAGCGCGCAAGAATTTCTTTCACGGACTCGGCCACGGAGTCGGAATGTTCCTCGGAGTTCACGAATGTCCGCCGAATGTCCGTTCAAGATTCATAGACTCGCCTATGCTCCCCGGTATGATATTCTCCGATGAGCCGGGAATATATGTGCAGGGTAGCCACGGCATACGCCACGAAAACCTTCTTCTCTGCACTCAGGATGAGACCAACGATTATGGTTCATTTATTAGTTTCGAGACTCTCACCCTCTGCCATTTCGACACAAGAGCAATCGTTCCGGGTATTCTCTCAAGCGAAGAGACAGAGTGGCTCAACCAGTACAACGCAACAGTCTATAACAGCCTCAAGGACTCCCTTCCTCAGGAAGTTGCAGACTGGCTTTACGATATGACCCAGCCTATAGAATGTTAACTCCTCCTCTCCCTCTTCCTCCTGCCGAGACTATCGACATAAACGCTCTTGCTGAGAGTTTAGGCAAGGGAGAAGTCGATATGGTGTGCGTGCTCGGGCCGACGGCATCGGGAAAGACTAGATATGCCGTGGCCCTCGCCAAGCAACTGGAGGAGGCAACAGGAAAGAAAGTAGAGATAATCTCCGGAGATTCACGCCAGGTATATAGGGGCATGGACATAGGCACAGGCAAAGATCTCTGTGAGTACGGCACGGTTCCCTACCACCTCATAGACATCCGTCCTGCCGGAGAGAAATACAATCTTTTCGAGTACAAGAAGGATTTTTCGGCTGCATATTCCGATATAGTCGGTCGCGGTGCCATTCCCCTTCTTTGCGGAGGTACGGGACTCTATATCGAGGCAGTGACTTGTGGCTACAGGCTCGATGCAGTGCCTGAAGATGCTTCCCTCAGAGCTTCCCTCGAGACACTCCCGATGGAGAACCTCATTAAAATTTTCGAGAGTTACGCCACGCCTCACAATGTCACCGACTACGACAGCCGAAAACGCCTCATCAGGGCCATTGAAATAGCGAAATATGAGGCTGAAAACGGGCCAGCCCAAGCCTGCGAAGTGCCTTTACCCGCCCACACCTACTTTATCGGGACCCTTGTAGAAAGGGACGAAAGAAACGCCAAAATCGACGCAAGACTCAAGGCAAGGCTCGATGATGGTATGGTTGCGGAGATTCAAGGTCTGCTCGACAGCGGCATTCCGGCGGAGGATCTTGAATACTATGGTCTCGAATATAAATTCGTGACACAATATCTCACAGGCAAACTCAGTTACGAGCAAATGTGCAGCAGCCTTGCCACCGCCATCCACCAGTTTGCAAAACGCCAGATGACCTGGTTTAGGGGAATGGAACGCAAGGGAATAAAAATTCACTGGACAAGATTATGATAACCAAGAACGAGATAAAGAGGGTCTCTTCCCTCAAAGAAAAGAAGTTCCGCACTCAGGAAAGACTCTTCGTTGTGGAGGGCGAAAAGATGGTTGAAGAAGCCCTCTCAAGCAATTTTGAAGTGCTTGAAGTCTATCGCACAGAGGAAATCGGAGAAGAAGCGATGAGCAGGATGAGCGCTCTTTCCTCCCCTTCTCCCGCCCTTGCCGTATGCAGGCAAAAGGTGTGGAATGAGGCTGAGGCTCTCCGTGCGGGATGTCTCTATCTCGCGCTTGACGGAATCAAGGACCCGGGCAATCTCGGAACCATATTGAGAATTGCCGACTGGTTCGGCGTGGAGAAAGTATTCCTGAGCGAAGACTGCGTCGAAATTTACAATCCAAAAGTTGTGCAGAGCACTATGGGAGCCATATTTCGAGTGCCATTTGAATATTGCGACCTTGCCGAAGTTCTGAAATGCGGCTGCGAAGTTTTGGGAACCTTCCTTGATGGAGAAAACATCTACAGTGCCTCAATAGACTCCGGGAAACCAATAGTCATAGTCATAGGAAGCGAGTCCTTCGGCATAAGGGAGAAAGTCGCTCCGCTTTGCAAGGGTCGTCTTACCATACCTTCATATAAAGCAGACAGGAATGCCCAAGTGGACACTCCCGAATGTGAAAGTCTGAATGCTGCCATTGCAACTGCCATAGCAGTTGCCGAAGTCCGTAGAAGGCTGTAAACGTCTGCCCGAGCGCAGCCTGTCCCCTTACTTGCCTGTAGCGGCCTGCTTCTTTTTCTTTTCCGCAAGATAAACAACCAATGCCTTGTCGTACTCTCTTGAGTTGCGGGCATGCTCGGCGTACGTTGTGGCAAAACGATGTGTGCCGTCAAAATTAGGTGAAGCGCAGAAGAAGAGATAATCCGTCTTCTCGGGATGCAACACCGCTTCTATGCAAGCCTTTGGAGGAACTGATATAGGTGCAGGAGGCAAACCGTAATGCAAATAGGTATTGAACGGAGAATCCACCTTTGTGTAACGGGTGTACATGTGAGGGAGGGTGTAGCCGAAGCAATAGTTGATTGTAGGACAAGCCTGCAACTTCATTCCCTTCCTGAGTCGGTTGAGATAAACTGCCGCAATCCTCGGATAATCATCTTTTTTTCTTGTTTCCTGATCAACTATTGAAGCAAGAATGGAAACCTGCAGAGGAGAGAGGGACTGTTTTGCAGCGAGTTGCTTTCTCTCATCTGTCCAATAGGTGTCGTACTCCTTCTTCAAACGATCAAAAATCTGGTCAACTGATGAACTCCAAAACATATAATATGTGTCAGGGAGTATCATGGCAAAGATTGTGAGGGTGTCAAAGCCATATTTTCCGCAAAACTCAGGGTCTCTCAAGGCATTGATTACGGTGAGAGAATCCACCATCATCTGACGCGAAATTCTCTGAGCTATCTTCTGCTTTGAACGAATTGTGCCGCTGAAAGTCAGTTTTGTCGGGGTTTCCTTGCCGAACTTAATCTTTGACACAGCGCTATAGACCGAAGACTTCTTGTCGAAGGTATATTTTCCGGGCTTTATATTTGATTGGCTCAGTCCTACACGCTTTACAGCAGCACGAGCCCTGGCAGGATGCTTCACGCTGGTATAGATGGAATCAAGCACCACCCCTATCTCCGTATGCGGCTGGATGTAGACCGTAAGATCATCTTTGAACTCCGGAATCACAGGTGGTCGGGTATTAAGATAAGTTCCCACGCCAAAGAGAAAAATAAATAAAATGGCGAGGGTGGAGAATATGATAATCAGCGCCTTCTTCATTTATCTCAGAATAATTACATCTCCCTCCTTCGGAACGTAAGAGGAATTTATGCGGTTGAGTCTGTATATACTTTTCAAACGAACTCCGTATTCCTGGCTTATAGACCAAAGAGATTCGCATTTCTCGGATATTACGTGCTTGTCGAGGCCTTTTACGGAGCGTGCCATTTTCTTCTGGATGAAGACTCTTTCGCCCTCCACGAGAGGATGGTCGTTCTTTACATCATTGAATGCGAGAATTTCTCCGTGAAAGAGGTCAAAGAGTTTGGCTATCGAAGAGTAGGACTCTCCCTTGTGCGCCTTGACGAAATTTGTGGAGTTCACGCGAAACACCTTCCTATTTATTTTATAGGTATAGTGTTCCGTGCCTATTCTGCTCACGACCTCCTCTTCCTTTTCGAGAGAAAGCGGGGTTGGAGGGGTTGGAATGACAACCTGCTCCACCTTCTGTTCCACCTCGCCACTCACAGGTAAAGTCACCTGGGAATTCACAGGCTTGGAATCAAAACGCGCAAGGTCGCACTCCTCTATGAGCCTTATGAGCTTGTTTGGATATTCGGGGTCAGTGGCATAACCTGCCTTCCCCAAGCCCTTTGCCCAGCCCTTGTAGTCAGCAGGGTCAAGTTCGAACAGAGGTTTGTAGCGGGCGCTGTAACGGAGAAAGTCGCTATGGTCCGAGAATGATTGTTCGCCCGAAGTGTATTTGCGGAACTGGGCATCCACCACCACCCATTTGCCATTGAGAAATTCCTTGGTCTTGATTTTATACACAGGACCGTGGTAGGTGGACATCGACTTGATTCCAAAGTGGTTGTTCGCCTGAAGTGCAAGTTCACTCTGTCCCGTGCCACTTTCAAGCATAGCCTGAGCGAGAGTTATACTTGCAGGGACACCCGTCCTTGCCATTTCCTTTTGGGCAACATCACTCCAGCGAGAGATGTACTCGCTCTGTTTCTGCGTAGGCGTGGCAGCAAGCAGAAGCAGACTGCCTACACCGGCTATTATGCTCAGTAACTTCTTCATTACAATTCAATTATCATATCTTCGCTTGCAAGATAGGTTTCGGGAAATATAGCCCTTGCCTCATTCTCAAATACTGACAGGTCCGGATAAGCCGAAGAGAAATGTCCGAGATAAAGTTTCTTTACGCCTGCATCAAGGGCATCACGAGCGGCATCCGAAGCGGTCGAGTGGGCATATTTGATGGCATTTGCCTGTTTCTCGTCGGGATAGGTTGCCTCGTGATAGAGGACATCCACACCCCGTAGCCATTCAGCCAACTTGGGAAAAGAGGCAGTGTCGGTAATATAGGCATAGGTCTTACCTGTTTCCCCCGCCTCTGTCTGCTTTCTCGTAGGCTTCTCGTGAACGATGAAGCCGTAAGTGGGAATTTTGTGAGAAAGGGGTATTGCGGTAACCTTTGCCGACTTTGACTCGAAAATGACCTCAGGCTCGGAAGATGTAAGGGGCTTGAACACTATCTCATAGCGGTCTTCAGTTCCAAACTGGCTCCTGTAGAAATCAATCACCGTCCTAACATTCTCCGGGGCGTAAATGAAAACCGGCGCTGTTCTACCCTGCATACCGAAGGTGGAAAGCAGACCGAACAGGCCGAAGATGTGATCTCCATGTATGTGGGTCAGGAGGATATTCTCAATCGAATGAAAACTCTTGTGAGCACGACGGAGCAATATCTGCGTACCCTCACAGCAATCGAGTAAAAAGTAGCGCCCACGTACCGAAAGTACTTGGGCGCTTGAATATCTCGATGCCGTAGGTTGCGCCGAAGCTGTGCCTAAAACATGGATTGTAAAGGAATTATTCACCCTTAGCGAGCTGCTCTTTAAGTGCTGCAAGTTCTGCGATGTCACCAAGAGTAGTCTTCTCTGCAGATGCGTTCACCATCTTGACTGCCTTTGCTGTGCTGTCAACAGGCTTTTCTGCCTTATGCTCAGGTTTAGCGTAAGTGCGAACATGTGAGAGAATAATCTTCTTGGTTGAGCGCTTAACATCTGTAACAACGAATGCAAGAGTTTCGCCTACAACTGGAGCGTTACCGTCTTCCTTGACTGCGTTCTTAGCTGAGCAAACTGCCTCAACTTCATCCTCAAGGGCAACTGTAATCTCTCTGTCGCCTACAGCGATAACCTTACCTTCAACGCTTGCGCCTACACCATATTTAGCCTCAATTGCTTCCCATGGGTTAGGAAGAAGCTGCTTGTAACCGAGTGAGAGTTTGTGGGTATCCTCATCGAAGTCGATGATGACAACATCAATCTCCTGACCTACAGTCACAACCTCTGAAGGATGCTTGATCTTGTTCCAGCTGAGGTCGCTGATGTAAATGAGACCTTCAACACCTGCGCAAAGTTCAGCGAATACACCGAATGCTGCGATGTTGCGAACTGTAGCCTTGTGCTTGCTTCCGATAGGGAATTTCTCGCGGATGTTCTCCCAAGGGTTCTCAGTAAGCTGCTTGAGACCGAGAGACATCTTCTTCTCGTCACGGTCGAGGGTAAGAATCTGTGCCTCAACCTCCTGACCTACCTTAAGGAAGTCGGATGCAATGCGAAGACGTGGGCTCCAGCTCATTTCTGAAACGTGGATAAGTCCCTCTACGCCAGGCTGAATCTCAACGAATGCGCCGTAATCTGCGATGAGGACAACCTTACCGGTAACCTTGTCGCCAACCTTGAGGTTCTCGTCGAGCTGGCTCCAAGGATGTGGAGTGAGCTGCTTGAGACCGAGAGCGATTCTCTTCTTGCCTTCATCGAAGTCGAGAATAACAACGTTAATCTTTTCGTCAAGTTTAACGATTTCTTCAGGGTTGTTGATTCTGCCCCAAGAGAGGTCTGTGATGTGGATGAGACCGTCAACACCGCCGAGGTCAACGAATACGCCGTAAGAAGTGATGTTCTTGACAACACCCTCAAGCACATTGCCTTTCTCGAGTTTTGCGATAATCTCGCTCTTCTGAGCCTCGATTTCTGCCTCGATGAGTGCCTTGTGTGAAACTACGACATTGCGGAACTCGTTGTTGATCTTGACAATCTTGAGATCCATAGTTGTGTCTACGAACTGGTCGTAATCGCGGATTGGACGGATATCGATCTGGCTGCCAGGAAGGAAGGCCTCGATACCGAATACATCCACAATCATACCGCCCTTAGTGCGGCTCTTGATATAACCCTTAACGATTTCATCCTTAGAGTATGCATCGTTAACCATATCCCATGAGCGGAGTGCGCGTGCTTTCTTGTGTGAAAGAATAAGCTGTCCGCGACGGTCTTCAGTAGTCTCAACGAGAACCTCTACCTTATCGCCGACCTTGAGGTCAGGATTGTAGCGGAACTCAGGAGCCATAATGATACCTTCGCTCTTGTAGCCGATGTTTACGACTACCTCACGCTTTGTGATTGATGTTACTGTACCCTCAACAACCTCGTTCTCAGATACTTTTGAGAGGCTCTGTGAGTACAACTCGTCTTCTTTTGCTTTCTGCTCGGCTGAAATTTCGCCGCCCTCGAAAGCAGCCCAGTCAAATGCCTCAGGAGATACAGAAGCATTTACTCTGCTCTTGGTTTCTTTTTCCTCGACTACAGGAGTCTCCTCTACCGGAGCGATTACCTCCTGCTCGAGTGTTTCATTTTTTTCTGCCATAATTGATTTTAATTAAAACAAATTAGTGGGTTAAACATTATTTATTGTTCGGACATCAGTCCGGCTTTCTAAAAGCCTGCAAATTTAGGAATATTTTCTCTAATCCGCAAAAGAATTATTCTTAAGAATAAGTTCGCGAATGTAGGTGGCAAGATTCTCCTCTTCAAGCAGCCTCTCGAGACTTATGTGCATACGGTAACGCCAATAGTGGTTAGGGTCGGCAGGATTGTTTATCTGCTCCTCCGCAGGCATAATGCGGCGAATCTCCGCAGAAATTGCCATATAGTCCTGAATCGGGAATATCTTGTAGATTGAAGGACTCTTGAAATGATCCTCGAATATGCCTCTTATCAGCCAGTCCTCGGCATAGAAAGGCACGTCGCCTTCCCAGTGAAGGTAGTTGTAGAAAAATCTCGCATCCTTGTCTCCCCTGTTAAGTTCCCACCAAAGCCTGAGAGGTGGCATATCGTGGGTAGAGGTTGTGCAGACGGACATCCTTGGGTTCTGCTTCGGGTCGCCAAACTCCGTTCCGTATGCCTTGGGCATAGCCTGGATTTCAAGCGAAAGAATGTTCAGTTTCTTCATCACCTCAGGCACGCAGGCCGGTATCATACCGAGGTCCTCTCCGCAGGCCACCATATTGGTGCAGCCGAGAAGAGGTTTGAGTTTTTTCAGCGCGCCCTTCTTCCAGAATTCATCGTGACGATGGTAGAAAAAGTCCTCGTGGAGACGGTTAAAGGCATCTTTCTGATCCTGCGGCAGAGCATCATAGTGGGAGGTCTGCTGAGCCGATATTCTCGGGAAATACATGCCCGGATGCTTCTCATCCTTCAAAAACAACACGTCCGTAGGGCAATAGACCGCCTCAAGAAAAGCCTCCTTAAACCTGAATCCATAGAGTTTTTCCATCTCGTCGGGAGTCAGGGGCAGAGCCGGATTGAAATGGCCGAGCATACCCGAAGTTGCCTCGAGAGGTATTTCCCAGATGCGGAAGAAGCCTAGTATATGGTCAATGCGGAATACATCGAAATACTCGCTCATCTTCTTCAGGCGATTCTTCCACCAGAGGTAGCCGTCTTTAGACATCTCCTCCCAATTATAGGTCGGGAAGCCCCAATTCTGACCGTCAGCAGAGAAAAAGTCCGGAGGAGCGCCTGCCGAGCAGTCGGTATTGAAGAGCGAAGGATATTGGATCACATCCACGCTGTCCGGACTTACTCCAATAGGCAGGTCGCCCTTGAACGCCACGCCCTTGGAATGGGCATAGTCCACGACTGAATGGAGTTGTCTGTCAAGATGGAACTGAAGCCAGCAGTAAAATTCTCTGCATCTTGCCCCCCTGCTCACCGCCTTCCACTTTGCATCCCTCTTTGCGCAGAAATCGGCATAAGCAGGGAGCCAGAAGGCATTATTTTTTTCAAAGTCGGCATACTCGTCAGTCGCCATATCCGCAGCGCCGCATTTAAGGAACTGCTTTGAAAGCAAGGCCATTTTAACCTCGTTCACTTTTTCATAGTCTACATCAAGGCCGTCATTGAGCTCCGACCTCATACGTATATAGGTTTTATCCACGAATACCCCCGTCTTTGGCAGACAGATGTATTGAGGATGAAGGGCAAATGCCGATATGGCGCTATAAGGGTAGGAGTCCTTGCGCGTATGAGTCAGCGTGGTGTCGTTTATCGGGAGGAGCTGTATGATGTTCTGACCGGTCTTAACACACCAATCCACCAACAGTCTCAAATCCTCAAATTCGCCTACGCCCAGGCTGTTTTCGCTTCTCAGCGAGAATACCGGTACAGCGACTCCTACTCTTGGTTCAATCATATATTATTGGGCTTGGATGCCGCGCATTTCAATTTCAATGAAGTTACCTTGCTCGAGAACTTTCGATACTGCGGCCTTGATATCCTCTTTCGTGAGGGTATTCACAGCCTCTTCGTAGTCCTTGTCCCAAGAATCCACACCGAATGATGCATAACGGAGAATGAGATTCCTCCAGTAGTTGTTCTCAATCTTGGTTTCAGGTATGTTCTTCTTGAGGTTCTCGATAGCCTGGCTGAACATTACGTCGGTAGGACCTTCGTTTCCGAGGCGGAAGAGTTCCTCCTTAGTGATGCCTGCGAGTTTCTCGGCCATTTCAAGATTTGTATCGAAGTAAATCTGGAATTTTGCAGCCTGTTTAGGAGCATTTGAAACGCTGAGAGCTGCAGATGCGCCGTATGTGCCGCCTTCCCTCTCACGAATGGTTTCAACATAAACCATATCGAGAATGTAACTTGCAGCCTCAAGAGCCACTACATTCTTCACATTGTACTCAAGAGAGCCGTTGAACATCTGATATACAGTTGCCTTTGGAGCCTGCATTGGGAATTCGAAATGGTTCACAACCTGACCCTTGACAGGATCTACATTGCGGTCAACCCAAGCAGTAGGAGCGCCTGTTGCAGGAATTGAGCCTATGTATTTCTCTACCTGTTTCTTGAGAGTGCCAAGATTTACATTACCAACGATTACCACAGAGCCTCCTGCAAGAGAAGAGAAGAGTTCCTTGTAAACTCTCTCCTGAGTCTGGAGTGAAGCCGCATTGATGGTAGCCTCTGAGAGACTGACTGAGCGAGGATTGTTTCCATACACAGTCTTCTCCATCTGGGTCTGGAACTCGAATTGTGGATTTGTTGCAAGATTTGGAAGAATACTCCTGCACTTCTCGATTCCAATCTGGAAAGGAGTTTCATCAAAACGAGGCGCAGTGTAAGTAAGATAGATGAGTTGGAATGCAGTCTCGATGTCCTTAGGAGTTGTAGCGGCAGAAACACCGTGATAGATACTGCCGATATAAGCATTTGTGTTGACATTCTTGCCTGTGAGCATCTTCATGAGGGTAGGGCCGTCAAAGGTGCTGATACCTGCCTGAGAGCGTGTAACCGACCAGATATTGTCCTCAAATGAAGGCAAGTCTTCAGTTGCGATAAGGCTTTCACCACCATTCTGACGTGTATAGATGAGAACTTCATCTTTCTTGAACTCAGTTGGGAGGACATAAACCTTCACACCATTCTTGAGAGTCCAGAGAGTGAAGCCGTAAGGAGCCTTTGCAGTCTTGGCAACCTTTGAACCCTTGAGGCTCTTGCCCTTGCCTGCGAGAAGGTCGGTATCAATGCTTGCTGAAGCGGCAACAGCGATTTCAGCTGTCTTGACCTCATCAAAGATATCAAGAATCTCTTTCTCTTTTGGATGAACGAGGCCTTCTTTCTCAGGAGCGCTGTAAATAACGGCGATGTTCTTTCCGGAGAAATAATTGCTGAGCATATTCTTCACGATTTCCGGAGAAATGATGGCAGAGAAACTCTGCGCAAGTTTGAGTGTCACCTCAGGAGTCGGGAATGATTCGCCTGTGAAGAAGTGCTTTACATATTCTTCGATATAGTCTGAATTTTCCCTTGTAGATGCTCCTGTAGCAAGCATTTCAAGATAACTCAGCAGGTTGCTGTTGGCTCTGTCAAGTTCATCGGCGGTAAAACCGAAACGCTGAAGTTTCTCAATCTCGAGAAGAAGAGCGCGGAAAGCCTTGACACCTTCGCCATCCTTGAACTGTGCCTGAGCATAGAATGCATCAGTGTTTTCGCTGACCTCGGTTGCACCAGCAGATGCAGAAAGGAATGGAGAATTAAGTCTTGAAGAGATTTCCTTGAACCTCTCCTGCATGATGAGGGTAGAGCAAAGTTTCACATAGTCATAGAGGAAACCTACATCTGTGCCTTTGAAATCCTTGATAACGGGAGCCATGAAATAAACCTCAACTGAAGATCTCGATTGTTCAGGGTCTGTGATGATACCCACGCGAGGAGTGTCGCACGGATCAAAGATGATGTATGGTCTTGGAGTTGGGTTTTCTACTGCAGGGATATCTGCAAAGGTAGCCTTGATTTTAGCCTCAACCTCTGCCACATTGACATCACCAACAACAATAAGTGCCTGGTTCTGAGGAACATACCAAGTGTGATAGAAATTTGTAAGACTTTCTGGTTTGAAGGTTTCAAGTTGCTCCTGACTACCGATTATAGAGTGAGATGCAAAAGGATTGTTCGGGCCGAAAATCACAGGGAAACTCTTGAGCATGCTTCTCCACTGGGCATTATTGCGAGTTCTCTTTTCTTCTATGATGACACCTCTTTCAGCATCAATCTCCTTAGGGTCACAAGTCACGAAATGAGAGTAGTCGTGCATAATGAGAAGACAGGAATCCACCACGTTTGGCTTGTTTACAGGGATGTTGTTGAGCATGTAGATGGTCTGCTCGAGACCTGTCGAAGCATTTACGTTGCGGCCGAATTCCGCACCTATGGTTTGAAGGTAGTTAAGAATACCCTTTCCCGGGAAATTCTTTGTACCATTGAAGCACATGTGCTCAAGGAAGTGCGCAAGACCATCTTGGTCAGGAGTCTCGAAAATTGCTCCCGCGTGGGTCGCAAGATAGAACTCCGCCCTGCCCGCAGGCTTTTGGTTTGCACGGATGTAATAAGTCATACCGTTGTCGAGTTTGCCGACTGTCACGGCAGGATCATTTGGAACAGGATTCTGTGCATAAAGGGAAAGACCCATTGCAAGAATCGAAACGATTGAGATGAAAATCTTTTTCATAATTTTATAAGATTAAATCAAATTTAAACAGCTTCTAAGATTATTTCGAGTTTTTACGCTCATAAATTATACCCTTTTCTCTGCCCGGAACCTCGAATGGAGCGTTCTTGTCAGAGTTGTAGTTGTAGCAATATTGTTCAGGATGCCTTCCTGTCATTTTCATTCCTTCGTATAACTTCTGGATGTTTGCAAGATCCGCATCAACATCTCCTGTGAGAATGTACTTCTCGCCTCTGCCAACGACCTTCCTGCCCCAGTCAAAGAAGCCGAGATACACGGGAATGTTAGCCTGAGTGGCCATATAATGGAAACCTGTCTTCCACTTTTTGATTAGTTTTCTTGTACCTTCAGGAGAGAGAGCAAGCTGGAAGTGTTCGGCGTTGTTGAAATTTTCCACCATCGACTTCACCACACCCGTAGCCTTTTTACGATCAACAGGCACACCTCCAAGAGACCTCATAATTGGTCCCAAAGGCCAGAAAAAGGCGTCTTTTTTTATCATCACCTTCGCATGACCACCAACTCCGGTGTAGTACAGGTATGAAACCAGAAAATCGAGCATCGAAGTGTGAGGTACACCAAGAATTATGCACTTTTCCTCAGGAACAGGACCATCTGCAGCAGTCCAGCCCATAATCTTGGTAAGAATAAAGTAGCAGATTTTAGACCACATTTCAATTAGGTTTTATATGTCAATATCTTCCAAGTCCTTCTCTGTGCGGAGGGAACTTGTAATAAATTTTTGTCTGGTAGGGGTATTGTCTCCCATGAAGAAGTCCATAATCTCGTCGAAAGACTCCTCGTCTGAAATAGCAACAGGGTCGAGTCGCATATTTTCGTCGATAAAGTGAACGAACTCGTCGGATGAAATTTCTCCGAGACCTTTGAATCGTGTGATTTCCACACCGCTCTTCAACGCCTTGATTGCAGCTTCCTTCTCTTTTATGTCGTAGCAATAGCGCACCTCTTTCGAGTTCTTTACCCTGAATAGAGGGGTCTGGAGTATATACACGTGACCACGACGGATGAGTTCAGGATAGTATTTCATAAAGAAAGTCAGCACGAGCATCCTGATATGCATTCCGTCATCATCGGCATCGGTCGCAACTATGATGTTGTTGTAGCGAAGATTATCGAGGTCTTCTTCTATTCCGAGAGCGGCAACCAAAAGTGTGAGTTCCTCGTTGTCAGCAACCTTCTTGCGGCTTTCCTTGTAGGAATTGATTGGCTTACCCCTGAGCGAGAACACGGCTTGGGTCTGGGCATCGCGCACCTTGGTAATCGTACCGGTCGCAGAAAGTCCCTCGGTAATGAAGATTGAAGTCTTTTCCCTGTCTTCCTCGTGTCCCTTAGGCATCTTTTCGCAGAAATGCAAGCGGCAGTCACGCAGTTTGGAGTTGTAAACCGCCGTCTTCTTTGTTCTCTCACGAGATTTCTTCTTGACCTCAGCTATCTCCTTGCGTTCTTCCTCACTTGCTGCTATCTTTTCCTGCATAACGCCTGCCACATCGAGGTGCATGTGGAGATAGTCATTGAGAGCCTTTGAAACAAAGTCATTTATGAAAGTACGTATTGTAGGGCCCTTATCGACCACAGATGAACCGTCCTTCTGTTTGACCGACTTTTCCCAAAGGTAGGTGCTGCCGAGTTTTGTCTTTGTCTGACCTTCGAAGTTAGGCTCCTGAATCTGTATGCTCACCGCCCCGACAATGCCCATTCTGACATCTTCCGGAGCATAATCCTTCTTAAAAAATTCCTTAACGGTCTTTGCTATCGCCTCACGATAAGCGGCAAGATGGGTTCCTCCGTCACGGGTGTTCTGACCATTCACGAAACTTGCGATATTCTCGCCATAACTCTTGCCGTGAGTAAGAACGATTTCAATGTCTTCGCCTTCAAGATGGATAGGCGGATAGAGTGGCTCTTGACCGAGACTTTCGTTCACAAGGTCGAGAAGACCGTTTTTTGAGATATATGGAGTGCCGTTGAGAGTAAGTGTAAGGCCTTTTTTGAGATAAGAATAGTTCTTCACAAGGCTCTCCACAAACTCGTGGCGATAAGAAAAATCTCCGAAGAGTTCGGTATCCGGAAGAAATTTTACGAGGGTGCCGTTCTTTTCCTTAGGGGCTTCCCTTCTACCCGAATCTTTAAGAATGCCTCTTGAAAATTCAGCCCAAGACGCCTCCCCCTCGCGATAACTTTCAATGAAGAAATATGACGACATGGCGTTGACCGCTTTCGTACCGACACCATTCATACCGACAGACTTTTTGAAGTTCTTGTCGTCAAACTTTCCGCCGGTATTAAGCTCGCTTACAACCCTTACAACACTGCCAAGCGGAATGCCTCGTCCAAAGTCACGAACGCTCACCTGATGGTCGTCCGGGATGTCTATGATAACATTCTTGCCATAGCCCATCGCATACTCGTCGATGCAGTTGTCCACGACCTCCTTCAGTAGGACGTAGATACCGTCACCGGCAGTTGCTCCATTACCTAAACGACCGATGTACATACCCGCCCTGCGACGGATGTGTTCGTTCCATTCAAGGTGGACGATGGCTTCGTCCGTATAGTTTTCTTGTTTTATATTGTTCTCAGCCATTTGCAGTTTTATTGAAACCTACAAATATACTGAATTTTCCCGAAATCTCGCATAGATTTATCGGTCGATTGCCTTGATTGAGATGTCCTCCATTTTCTTGTACTTGCCGAATCGCCAATAAATCTTGAAAATGAATGACCTGCCGGTTCTTTCAGTGAGATTATGCTGAACAAAGTTTTCATTGCGAATCCAACTTTCCTGCCTGCCTCCGGAGTGGAGTACATCATCCACAGTTACAGAAATCCCGATATGCGGTTTCTCAAAATACCTTGAAATGGCAAGTTCCCACCTTGGCTCCAAGACTATTTTTTCTGTCAGAATAGAATATGCGGAAGGACTCAGGACGAAATCGCTGGTAAAAGAGAACCAAGCCGGAGACCAATCTATGAACAGACTGCAGGAAGGGCGTCCATACGAGTTCTTATATCCCGTTTTCAGCTCATTGAAAAAATGTGTGTACCTCGCTCCAAGCGAAATTCCCACAGTTTTATGAGGTCGCAAACTGCCCCTGAGGTCCAATCCGACTTCGTTATATGAGCCAAGGTTATCCCAAGTACGAACAGACGACCCATCGGATTTCGCCGTCAATATTGTACCCATCTTATCCTTCACGTGAGAGTATCTGACATCTGCCGACAGACTCAATCGAGATTTAGTCTGGGGGCTGAAAGAAAATCTGAGAGTCACATTATCAGACCTTTCTCCCTTCAAATCGGGATTACCGACAACCAGATTCAATGGGTTAGACATATCAACGTCAGAATTAAGTTGCTGAAATGTCGGACGACGAACCTGCCCGGACCAAGACAAGCCTAAGATATTGTTTCTAAGCCAAGCCCATTTAAGACCGATGGAAGGGACCAGATTGAAATTGTTGTCATCCAACGATGAAACGTCCCCATTCACGACGGACTGCCCCCGGTTAAAAGTCCCTTCAGCCCTAAGACTGACATTGTAATCAAGTTTTTTGACTACAATATCTCCTCTTGCTATCGCCTCTGCATACAATACATTTTGGGCACGGTTCATATTCCTTGAATCGCTGCCATATATGTTTGATTCCTTTTGAAGCCTATTGTACCAGCCTGCATCCACATTGACTACACTTATATGCGGATTATTGGTTTTTATGCTCACAAAACCTCTGAGTCTTTGTTCGATATTGTTTTTTGAGGATGTTTTAGTACTTATAAGGGAGAGAGCATCCTGATAATCCGACATCAAAGTGTTAGGCTGGTTACCAATGGAATATTGTACCGTCCAATAGTTTCGTTTAATTCCTCTCTGTTCACTGCCGAAACGACCCATAAGACGAAGTTCTCCCCTTATCGCGCCCTTAGAATTACTTTTTTCTGTTGTTCTCTGAAGAAGAGAGCCATTAAAGAAAGACTCGGAATTAGATGTCTGGTCTGCAAAAGATGCGGCTACTTTTGCTCCGAATTTTATGTTGTCGTTCTTAAAAGAGTTGAAGTAATTTAAAGCGACATTGTGTCTTTGGGATATGGACCTGTTTCGGGTTGAACCTGTAGTTTTATCGCCTTCTGCCATTTCCCTCTCATAAGAATTCTCCAACTCAGGGGCTCCGGAATAAGAGTAAGCGTGACCGACTCCGAATCCGCCGACGGGAGTGTTGAGAACGAGGTCTATGTCCGGATTGTAACTATTTTTTGTGTTTGCAGTGAACTGTATCTCCCCGGAAAAACCGTATGGTAACTTCTTGGACAAGGTAATAAGCAGGATGGGTTCTTTATTGTTATACTCCGAAGAATTCGGCAGGATGACCTCAATGTTTTTCATATAGGATGCCTGAAGAAATTCCATCGGATGTTGTCGCTGTCCGTTTATAAAACCATTCTCCTCGTCATCAATCAATATCTTACTTATGGCAGTATTCTCATATTGGAGTTTTCCATCCTTATCCGACATCTTCAGTTCCGGAATCTTGGACATCATCTCCATCATGTTGATTTTGAATCTGTCCGGGTCCTTGGACACATCGTAGGAAATCCTGTCCGCAGTACGCTGGACAAGAGATTCTGAACTAACTCCCGCCGCAGCTATTTCCTCTCCTTCCTGCATCTTGATCTTGTCAAGGTCGAGGTCTTTGCCGCTAACAATTATATTTTTCTTAAGTGATTTGAAACCTGTCTTGGTTATCAATATCTGGAATTTTCCACTTGGTACTCTAACTCTGAAACAGCCATCATCCACACTAATTGCAGATGCAGTCTTCGTCCC
>JABUTT010000194.1 GCA_021443515.1 Bacteroidales bacterium | reverse complement strand
TCAAAGTCTGTATCGAGAAGATAGAGGTCAGTGCGACCAACAGCGACCTTCCAGATGCGTGCGAGAACTGTTCTTCCGGGGAAATCTACCCCAATCTTCATCCATTCTCCATTCTCATCTCTTACAGGAGTTGCAGGAATGTTGTTGAAGTCCTGTGGGTCATAGTTTGAGACCTGTGTGCCCTGAGATGAAATCTTCTGGGTAAAATAGCCGTAACGGTAAAGCAGACCGACAGCCACCATGTTGGTGTTCATATCCGAAGACTCCTTGAGGTAGTCGCCTGCAAGAATGCCGAGACCGCCGGAGTATATCTTCAGGGAAGCATCAAGACCATACTCCATACAGAAGTAGGCGATTGACGGGTTTGTTCTTTGGCTTTTGAGAGCCATATAATCGTTGAACTCATTCATTACTTTCCCAAGACGGGCCATGAACTTGGAGTCCGCTGCGAGTTGTTTGAATTTTTTATATTTGACACTGTTGAGAACCGCAATGGGATTGTGGTTGAAATCGTGCCATCCTTCAGGGTCTATTTCCTTGAAAAGCGCCTTTGCAGACTCATTCCAACACCACCAGAGATTCTTGGAAAGAGTCTCAAGGTCTTTTAGGGCTTCGGGAAGATCCCTGGATACAAGTACACTACTCCAGGATGGGTAGCTAAAATCGATTCGTCTGTAATACATAGATTTATTTAAGTTTAACTTTTTCTTTCACACGGAGCGAGAAGTCGCTCAAAACGTTCATATAGTTTATAAATGCCTCGTATGGAGTGTCGTATGGGTTGAAATATGAGTGGACTGCTCCATCAGAGAAGAATTTTGTACACATGTAATAAAGGTGGTCGCTCTCGCTGAGGTGACCGAAATCAGACCATAGTCCTTCGTCATTTGCAATCGAAAGGTTCTCGATAAGGTCGTAGAGTTTGCCGAAGGCATCGTTCTGGAGGTCGTTACCGAGCCAAGCGGAAATATCCCTTTCCTCATCTGCCCAAGATACAGGGTCGGTAGCCTCAATGTCCCCGACTGAAGAGTGTTTCTTGGTAGCCTGAGCCGGAGTTACGAACTCGATTGAGTTCTCGTAGAGCACCTGATTTACGAATGCCTTGAAGAAATCGAAGATGCCTGAAGAAGCCTTCTGATGTTCGCCAAAGGTTTCATAGTCCATAAAGATGTTCACGATGTCGTCTGTTGAAAGGGCATTCTTAACCCAGGAAATGTATTTCTCTGCTGTGAGTGGATGCTCGTTCCAACCCTTGTCGCTGAAACGGAAAGCAATGTCGTCGCTGAGAGTGTAGTTTCTCAGGAGAAGTTTGAGTTTCGGCTGCAAGCAACTGTTGTAAACGAAGTTAGGGCTCTTCCATGCGAGAATGTGCCTTGCTCCTTCGGAAAGCATTGTTTTGAAGCCGAGTTCATATACCATGGCAGAGATGGAATCAGAGTAAATCAACTCAGTGTTGCGGAAGGTTACAGGCTTGACTCCGAAATAATATTCGATGGCCTGAGCGTGCTTCTCAACCTGATGTTTGAACTCCTGCTCGCTACCGAGGGCTGCAAGAGAGTGATAATAGGTCTCGCTGAGGAATTCCACGCATCCTGTGTCTGCAAGTCTCTTGAAAGATGCGATTACCTTGGGTGCATAGCGGTCGAACTGCTCGAGGGCAGAACCAGAAATGCTGAAGGCAACCTTGAAGCGTCCTTTGTTTGCCTTTATGAGTTCCTCAAGCATTGCGTTGGCAGGAAGATAGCACTTCTCTGCAACTCTTGAGAGTATGGTGCGGTTTGTGAAATCGTCGTAATAATGAGAGTCTTTTCCGATATCGAAGAAACGGTAGAGTCTAAGTCTCAGTGGCTGATGGACTTGGAAATAAAGACAGATACTCTTTTTCATATTGTGTGTCAGTTTTTTAGTGGTTGATGTGGTTATTTTTGTGCGGCGTTGACGGTGTTTTCATAAATGACCTTGAGTTTGGCCGCTGCATTTACCCATTTAAGGGTATTGACTTCCTCGTAGCCCTGCTCTGCGGAGAATTTGCTGAGCGCAGGCTGTGTGAGGATTGAGTAGATTGCGTCTGCCATTGCATCGATGTCCCAGAAATCTACCTTGATGGCATATTTGAGGACTTCTGCCACGCCGCTCTGCTTAGAAATAATAGTTGGAACGCTGATTTGCATGGCCTCGAGAGGGGAGATACCGAATGGCTCCGAAATAGAAGGCATCACATACACATCGCTCAGGGCGAACATTTCGCTCACCTCTCTTCCGCGAAGGAAGCCTGTGAAATGGAAGCGGTCGCTGATACCGAGTTTGGCTGCACGGAGGATACATCTGTTGAGCATATCGCCGCTGCCTGCCATAACGAAACGCACGTTGTCGAGCCTCTTGAGCACCTTTGCAGCTGCCTCGATGAAGTACTCCGGACCTTTCTGGAAGGTTACGCGGCCGAGGAAGGTCACAACCTTGTCCTGTACGCCTCTTTCCACGTGGATGGTTTCCTTTCCTGAGAAATCCACTGCATTGTGGAGAGTCACGACTTTCGCAGGGTTGATGCCGTATTTATTAACAACTATGTTTTTGGTAAGGTCACTAACCGTGATTACTGTGTCTGCAGCATCCATACCCTTCTTTTCGAGAGCATAGACGCGGGTGTCAATTTTGTCCTCGCTACTGCGGTCAAAACTTGTGGCGTGAACGTGAACCACGAGTGGCTTGCCGGTGAGTTCTTTTGCGGCGATGCCGGCAAGATAGGTGAGCCAGTCGTGAGCGTGAATAACATCGAACTCATCCTTATGCTCGAGTGCAATGGTGCCGCCTGTGATGGCATAGCGTGCGACCTCTTCCATAAGATTTGCACCGTACTTGCCTGAAAAATTGTATTTCTGGCCGAACTGAACCCTGAAATCCTTCACCTGACGCTTCCTTTCTTCTGTCACGATTTTCTTGAATTCTGAAGGGTCTGCGTATGGAATGAGGTTTGAGTCAATGTGGACGAACTTGACTTTTCCGAGGAACTCTTCAACATTGTCTGATGTAGTAAGAGGAACCACATCTGAAGCGTTTATGATTTTGACTGCGCTTTCGTCCTCGTCTCCGCTTGCGTGTGGCATTACGAAAAGGACGTCAACATCGTTTTCGGCAAGACCCTTGGTCATACCGTAGCAGGCTGTACCGAGACCTCCGGCAATGTGTGGAGGGAACTCCCAACCGAACATCAAGACTCTCATAACTTTTCCTCCTTATATTGTTTCATCAGATAGTTGATTCTCAGGAGAGCGGCAGTTGACATTGCAGATGAGATTGCTCCGTGAGGCTCGTGAGGAGGGTCTCCATCGTAAAGTTCACTGAAGCATCCCACGCCGTGTTTTGCGTAATCTTCCTGGAATCCTTCTGACAGGTGTTCAACTTTCTTGTACATAGCCGAACCGAACATCTTGAAGATTACGACTACGTATGGGGCGAGAAGGAAGGTCCAGCAACTGCCCTGCTGATATGCAAGGTCACGGTCAATCTGGCTGCCTTCATATACCCCCTTGTATGCAGGATTGCGTGGAGAGAGAGTGCGAAGTCCCCTTGCAGTGACAAGTTCGTCACGAACGCTCTTCATTACTTTTGCAATGATTTCCTCGCTAATCGGAGAATATTCCACGTATGCAGCGTAGAGTTGGTTTGGACGTACGGCAGGGTCGGCATAGCCGTCATACACGTAGTCTGCAAGATATCCCCACCTTTCATTCCAGAATGTCGGGGTGTAGTTTGCTAAAACTTTCTCTCTGATAGGCTCGAATTGAGCGATGAATTCACTGTCATTGCCATATTTCTTCTCCATTTCGAGTGCAAAGCAGATGGCGTTGTACCAGAATGCATTGACTTCGACCTGGAAGCCCGGACGCTCAGTGACAGGCTCTCCGTTGCAATAAGCGTTCATCCAGGTAAGAGCCCTGTGAGGAAGCCTTGCCCAAAGGAGACCGTTGCTGACCATCTGGATTTCGTTCCTGCGGCCTGGGAGATAACTCCTCAGAATGCCCTTGAGAACATCTTTGTATTTGTTCCAGACGTGCTTCTCATTGTGGGCGAACCGGATGTACTGCTGGAGGGTGTCGGTGAGCTGGAGAGGCGCTTCGACCTGGGTTGTGCGGTGGTAGAGACGCTCCTGCTCGGCAGCGATGAGGTCATCAAGGATGAGCTCGAAATCCTTGGTCGAACCGTTGGCGTAAAGTGTAAGACCCGGAAGGGCTGCAATGGTCTCGCGGAGAAGACCGGCATAGAGCCAGCTGAAGCCTGCTGTGATTTTGTGACGACCTCCGCGGACATATTTAAGGTTTTCGGCATTCATCTTCAGCATAGACTCATAGTCGGTCACGGTGCTGCGATGCTCGTAGTAACTCTTGAACTTTTTAGTGAGGCTCTTAGGGTCGATTTCTTTCGTTGAGGCCGAAACTATGAGGCCCTTTCCGACGGAAAGTTTTATTACGAAATTGCCTGGAACGAGAAGGTCCTCCCTGCAGTCGAAGCCGCGGCGATATTCATCCGAATATGTTATACCCCTGTACCAGTCCGGAAGATGGCGGTAATCGGCTTTTCTGTTAATCTGGAGGAAGAGGTCAGGGAAACCATTGTAGAGATTGTATGCCACACCTCCGTTCACATCGCGATAGCCGGTGCGTGCCTCGGAGTTCTCGTGGGTCAACTCGTGAATTTTCCTGAAACTGAGGAAAGGTTTGAGTATGAGGGATACATTGCTTCCTTCAGGGGCGCTCACGAGTTCATACTCAATGAGCAACTCTTCAGCATCCGGAGCCATGAGAAGGCGTTTTCTGAAAACCACATCTCCGACTTTATACGTGATTTCGGGAGTCACATCGGCATTGAAGTCGATGATGTACTTGTGTCCCCTCGGCTCATAGACATCTCCATAACAGTGTATGCCGAGGTTGAACTGGCGTCCGCCTATCACAAGTGACTCGTCGAGAGATGAGAGCAGGATGTACTTGTTCTCCCCAAAGCAGTCAATTGGAACTGCGAGCAGTCCGTGATATTTACGGGTATTGCATAGGGAGATGCTCGTGTTGCAATATGCTCCCGTCCTGTTCGCAAGAATGATTTCCCTTCTTGTGGAATAGGAGAGGTTCACGAGCTCTTTTTTGTTGAATTTGAGCAATGCCATATCAAACCGGTTTTATTTTATTTTTTTAAGCACTACGCACACACGGCTCGGAAGGTAAAGATAGAGGGTGTTGCGGTAGTTTTGGTTTCCATTGGATGAACGGATGGCGATGGAATTGTGTTCTTCGCCAAGAGACAGTCTCTGGTAGCCGTTGTATCGTTTTTCGTCAGAATCCATAATCACCTTCCAGTTTCCGTCAGGAGCAGAGAATCCGTAGCCTGTGAAACTTTGTGAAGGATTGAAGTTGAATGCGAAGATGTAATCGCCCCTGCGGAATACGAGAACCTTCTTCTGCTCGTCCTGTGTGAGGAGTTCAGCCTCTGAAGAAAGGATGTCGTTTTCCTCAATGAGTTTTATCATATCTGCATCAAAGAGCATCAGCGGACGATAGCGGAGGTAGTCGGCCCTCATGAGATCCCACTGCCTGCGGGCATATTTGTAGGACCAGTTATTTCCTTCACGAGGAAAGTCTATCCATTCCGGATGTCCGAATTCGTTGCCCATAAAGGTAAGGTAGCCGCCTCCCGATGTAGCAAGGGTTGCGAGCCTTATCATCTTGTGGAGGGCCATTCCTCGGTCGATGATGAAACTCTTGCTTTCAAGGTTCATCGATGTGTACATCTCCTTGTCCATGAGGCGGAAGATGAGGGTTTTGTCGCCCACCATCGCCTGATCGTGGCACTCTGCGTAGGATATGGTCTTTTCGTCCTTTCTCTTGTTGGTGAGCTGATACCAGATTTCACCCATGCTCCAGTTCTCGTCCCTGAGTTCCTTTATCCACTTTATCCAGTTGTCGGCAATGCCCATAGCCATTCTGAAGTCGAAGCCTATACCTCCGCACTCGAACGGGGCAGCCATACCCGGCATTCCGCTCACGTCTTCTGCGATTGTGAGGGCGTCGTGGTGGATTTCGTGGATGAGGATGTTTGCGAGGGTGAGGTAGATGAGGGCATCATTGTCTACCTGCATATCGAAATATGGTTCATAGCCCATAAATATTCTTCCGAGGCCGTGATCCCAGTATATCATGCTTGTAACTCCGTCAAAGCGGAAACCGTCGATTCGGTATTCTTCCATCCAGAACTTGATGTTCGAAAGGAGGAACATCTGGGTCTCGCTCTTGCCGTAATTGAAGCAGCGGCTGTTCCATGCAGGATGATAGCCCTGGCTTCCGGTGTGGAAGTAGATGTCGTCGCGTCCGTCAAAATGACTGAGACCTTCGTTTACGTTAGAGACGCTGTGGGAGTGCACGAGGTCCATAATGACTGTAATGCCGAGACGATGGGCTTCATCGACGAGAAGTTTGAAATCGTCAGGAGTTCCGAAACGGCTGCTTAGAGCATAGAAATTCGCTACCTGATAGCCGAAAGAGCCATAGTAAGGATGCTCCTGAAGCGCCATAATCTGGATGACGTTGTAGCCGAGTTCCTTTATGTATGGAAGAACGTTTGAGCGGAATTCGTTGAAGGTTGAAATCTTCTCTTCCTCTCCCGACATACCGATGTGGCACTCGTAGATGAGGGGATGCTCAACTTTTCCGGGACGTTTGTAGCGCCATTTGTAAGGCTTTTCGTTTTCCCAGACCTGTGCGCAGAAAATTTTGGTATTGTCGTCCTGTACGGCTCTGCGACAATAGGAAGGAATCCTTTCTCCGCCGCCTCCGGGCCATTCTATGAACAGTTTGTAGAGGTCGTGATTGTGGATGGCGTCTTCAGGGAGGTGGATTTCCCAAGTGCCTTCCCCTACGGGCGTCAAGGCATACTGGTCTGTCCTTTTGAAGTTGTTGAAATCGCCAATCAGATAGATTCTTGTGGCATTTGGAGCCCATTCGCGGAATATCCAACTGCCGTCGCTCTGGCGGTGAAGTCCATAGTAGAGGTAATTGTTTGCACTTTTGAAGAGGCTCGAATTGTGACCCTTTGCCAAAAATCTCCTTGTCTTGATGACATCTTCGTGCCTACAGTCGATTATAGGCTTGAAGGGCAGGAGCAAGGCATCCTCCTCATAAATCATTTTGTTTTCTTGCTGCATTGCGCGTGTATTTGTGCGCACACGAGCGTGCGCTTGATTTTAATGGCGCAAAGATAGCAAAAATCTACTGCATAAGCAAAGGTTTCTACACCAATTTCTCTCGGGCGCTGCGAAGGTAGTTGCGACATTGCCTGATGAGACCGTCAGCCTTTTTTATGTACTCGTCGATACTATCGAGGGAGGTCTCGGGATTCTCCACTTCCTTCAAGATTTTCTCCAACTCGGCAAGGGCGTTTTTATAGTCAAAATTCTCCATATTCCTATTCTACTTTTGTGGTGATTTTTCCGTCGCTGAAAAGAATGTTGAGTTTGTCTCCTTTATGAACCTCTCCTGCCTTTCTCACAATCTTTCCTTTGGCATCTGTGGCGAGGATGTAACCTCTTGACAATATGTTTCTTGGGTCTGCGGAGTGAATGCGGCTTTCAAGCACGGAAATATCATTCTCCATTTTTGAAATTTTCAAAATAAATGCTCTTTTGAGACGCTCTTCGAAACTCTCTATCGAGGCATCTTCGGCGGCATAAATCGAGATGAGTTCATCGGCCAGCGCGGTAGGCGTTTTCACCGCCGAAAATGCCACATCGTCGCACAGGTGGTGGTCCCTTTCGTGGCCTATTGCAGTGAACACCGGAACGGGACAGAGGGCTATGCTTTTGCAAAGGTTGTAGTCGTCGTATGAACTCAGGTCAAGAACGCCTCCGCCGCCACGGAGTATGAGTACGAGGTCATAGTCCTCATCGCTGATTTTGCTTAAAGCAGAGGCTATGCTTGCAGGTGAATTTTCCCCTTGCATCGAGGCTTCAAAAAGAGTTATTTCAAACTTGAACCCGAATTCGTTCTCGTCGAGATGGTGGCAGAAGTCCCCGAAACCTGCGGCGCTTTCTGCTGAAATAACGGCGAGGTGGTAGGGGAGGTCTTTCACTTCAAGGCTCTTCTGCCTTTCGGCGAGGCCTTCTTTGACGAGCCTTTCCCAAGTCTTCTTTTTCTGCAACTCGAGCGCTCCGAGAGTGGTTTGGGGGTCAATGTCAAGGATGTTGAGGCTGAAGGAATAGAGTGGTGAGAAACTTACCTGCACTGTTGCGAGGATTTCTATGCCCGCTTTCAGGTTATCTCCCGTGGCTTCTCGGAACTTTTTCGATATGACGGCATATTTCCCGGCCCAGATTGTGGCTCTGCACTTTGCTATTGTGCCACCGAGTGGGTCGTTCTGCGAAAGTTCGAGGTAGCAGTGCCCGTTTTTGACGCCGAGGCTTGCAATTTCCGCCTTGACGCGATAGTTCTCAGGAAGCCCTTCGCTGACACATTCCCCGATTTTCGAGGTCAGTTCATATAGGTCAAGTATGTCACTTTCGTCTTTCATGTTGCGTTTTCCAATAAATTCTCACAAAGGTATCAAAAAACTTTATCATTTCTGCCCGAAGGTATCGAGTAAAATCATTATCTTTGCATACCAAAACAAAGGGGCGCTATGAAGATCTCCAATGCCGTGTTTGCAGGCAGTTCAACCGTTGTTTCACAGAAGCCGGAAGTCCGTCTTCCGGAATTTGCGTTCATCGGCAGGAGCAATGTCGGGAAAAGCAGTCTGATAAATGCACTTACCCTGACAAGGCTCGCAAAGACTGCATCCGCTCCGGGCAAGACGCGTCTCGTGAACCATTTCCTAATCAACAACAGTTGGTATCTTGTGGATTTGCCGGGCTATGGCTATGCAAAGGCCAGTGACAGCGAACGCAAGGCTATAGAGGCTGTAATCAGGAATTATCTGAATTTTTCCGAAGAACTTGAAATGCTCTTCATCCTGATTGACTGCCGCCACAATGTCGGGAAAGCGGATATGGATTTCATCAAGGAGGTCGCCGGAAGCACGCTTTCTTTCGCTTTTATCTACACCAAGGCCGACAAGATGGGGCCTGTAGCGGTGGCAAGGCAGGTGGAGGGTATGAACGCCCAGATACTTGCCGCAGTACCGGAGTTGAAAGAGCTGCCTCCGTTTTTTATAACCTCGTCCGAGTCGAAGAAGGGCAGGGAAGAAGTACTGGACTTTATTGAAAAAACTTTACAAAACTATGCACGGTAACCATCCTATCAAGGTTTTCGCTTGTGAGAAAAGCAAACCTCTTGCAGAAAAAATCGTAAAAGTGCTTAATTTGGAACTCGGCAAGAGCGACATTCTCCACTTCAGTGACGGAGAATTCCAGCCGGCTTACATCGAGTCCGTACGCGGTTGCACTGTATTCATAGTGCAATCTACAATCCCACCTACCGACAACATTATGGAACTTCTGCTGATGATTGATGCGGCAAGAAGGGCCTCTGCCCACAAGGTAATCGCTGTAATGCCTTATTTCGGCTGGGCTCGTCAGGATCGCAAAGACCGTCCGAGGGTTTCAATCGGCGCGAAACTCGTGGCAAATCTTCTTGCTGCGGCGGGTTGCGACCGAATTATGACCTGTGACCTTCACGCAGACCAGATTCAGGGCTTCTTCGATTTTCCGGTTGACCATCTTTACGGCAGGAAGGTTTTTATCCCTTATCTCAGGAAGGCCAAAATCGATGACCTCAGCATCGCCGCCCCTGATATGGGAGGTGCAAAGAGGGCAAATATCTATGCCCGTTACCTCAATGCCCCGGTGATTATATGCCACAAGACAAGGGCTCGCGCTAATGTCGTGAATTCAATCACCGCGATAGGCGAGGTAAAGGACAGGAACATTGTTATCATAGACGATATGATTGACACTGCCGGAACTCTCTGCAAGGCTGCCGATGTGCTTAAAGAAATGGGCGCAAAGAGCGTCAGGGCTTGCTGTACCCATCCTGTGCTTAGCGGAGACGCATACGAAAGAATAGATAAGAGCGCGCTCACCGAACTCATCGTCACGGACACCATTCCTCTGACCACAGACCCTTCAAAGCCTAAGGAAAAGATCAAGGTGCTTTCTGTTGCCGATATGTTCGCTACAATTATCGACAGGGTATATAACCTCGAGCCGATAAGCGCAGAATTTGACTTTTAATTATGGAGGTATTCCTCGCCATACTTGCACTTGTCGCACTGAGTGTCATAGGTCTGTGCTTCAACATCATATTCCGGAAGAACGGAAAGTTTCCCGATGGTGAAATAAGCCACAGCAAGGCATTGAGAGAGAAAGGTATAGTGTGTGCAAAAGAGGAAGAACTCCGCCTATGGGGCAAAAAGCATAAAAAGAATGCGACTTGCTCTGACCTAGGATGCAGCGATTGCATCGGATGTGAAATAAAACAGAAATAAAATGAGTTTACTTGCAATAGTAGGAAGACCTAATGTCGGAAAATCGACTCTTTTCAACCGACTTGTAGGCATGCGCAAAGCCATCGTGGATGATGTCAGTGGCGTAACAAGAGACCGCCATTACGGCAGATGCGAATGGTGTGGAAGGACTTTTTCAGTAGTTGACACCGGAGGTTACACTTCTTCGGACGAGGACGTCTTTGAGGAGGAAATACGCCGTCAGGTGGTGTTGGCTGTGGAGGAGGCCGATGTAGTGCTTTTTATGACCGAGGCTTCGACCGGAGTCACGGATTATGATGAGACCATTGCCGAAATGCTTCGTTCAAGCGGCAAAAAAGTTGTTCTTGCAGTCAATAAGGTGGATAATTTTAGCGACCAGTGCGATATCTACCAGTTCTATACTCTCGGTCTCGGCGAGGTGTTCAGCATTGCCTCCACAACAGGCTCGGGTACCGGAGACCTTCTCGATGCCATAGTGAAACTCCTGCCTGAAGATGAGGGAAGCGAGCGTCCGTACGAAAATCTTCCGCGAATTACCATTGTGGGCAAGCCTAATGTAGGAAAAAGTTCTCTCACAAATGAACTTCTCGGCGTAAATAGAAACATTGTAACTCCTGTTGCAGGCACCACGAGAGATTCAATTGAAACATATTACAACCGCTTCGGGCATGAATTTATGCTTGTGGACACTGCCGGTATGCGTAAGAAAACCAAGGTTCACGAGGATATTGAGTTTTACAGCGTCATGCGCTCGGTGAGGGCTATTGAGAACAGCGATGTATGCGTGCTTATGATTGACGCCACTTCGGGTATGGAAGGTCAGGATATGAGCATATTCAACCTCATACAGAAGAACAACAAGGCGTGCGTGCTCGTGGTGAACAAGTGGGACTTGTATGAAAAGGATTCTAACACTCTGAAGAAATATCGTGAGGCCCTTCTTGAGCGTCTTGCGCCTTTCAACGACATTCCTGTCATTTTTACATCCGTGATTAACCATCAGAGGGTGCTTGATGTTCTGGATGCCGCAGAGAAGGTTTACGAGAACTATTCACGTAGGATTCCGACTTCGGTGCTCAACGACAGAATGCTCCCCGAAATCGCTGCCTACCCACCTCCTGCATACAAGGGCAAGTATATCAAAATCAAATATATAACTCAGCTTCCAACGAAGAATCCGTCATTTGCCTTCTTCTGTAATCTTCCGCAATACCTCAAGGACCCATACAAGAGGTTCCTTGAAAACAAGATGAGGGAGCATTTTGAGTTTACGGGTTGTCCGCTGACTATTTACTTCCGTCAGAAATAGAAATTCCGGGAAGTTCCTGGAGAATGAATGAAGTACCGCCTATGTAGATTACAGTGGCGGTATTTTTGTCCGTCGCCATTTCGCAGTCGTGTGCTTCGTCCTCGGGCTTGCCGCTTGGCTCTTCGGAGGCTGTCGGACGTTTCGTAGCCATTTCAAGCGCTATTTCGAGAGCCTTTGCGGGCTCGGGCTCTACCACCGCCGTGGCAAAAGCCTCCCTCTCGGGGTCAAGAGCAATCGCCTGCGCCTTCAACTCCTCTGCCGGTAGAGCCCTCGCTCCCTTTGCCTGCGTGAAAATGAAGCGGGCATTTTTCGGAAACAGAGGTATTATCGGCACCAAATCTTTGTCGCGGGCTTTGGCAAAAATTATAATAGGGCTTTCAACCTTCGAAAACCCGCAGAGTTGCTCAAAATTGCCTTCAAGGGCGGCTGCATTGTGGCCCATATCGGCGATGACGAGGGGATTTTGCCTAAGAATCTGCCATCTGCCCTTCAAGTCCGTAACCTCTGCGCAATGGATAATGGCATCACGGACTTTCTCTTTTGTGAGCATTTGCAGGGCCTGAGCGATTTTTGTTTGAACGGGATTTTGGACGAGGTTTTTGGCAATCACCTCAAGAGCCGTCCTTACTGTCCTCAGATTCATTTTCTGATAACCTCCCTTCAGGTCCATTTCGTTGAGAAGGCTGTCGTTGATTTCCGGGAAAATGCAGCCCGTAAACCCTTCTCCAACCGGGAATATCCTGCTTCCACGCTCTTCTGCGGCCTTTTTGAAGATGTCGAATGTGCCTCTGAGATTCTCTCCCACGACAACGGGAACTCGCTCCTTGATAATGCCGGCCTTCTCCCTTGCTATGTCTTCCAAAGTCGGGCCGAGTATATCCGTGTGGTCGAGGCCTATGGATGTGATTATGCTCAAGAGGGGATTGATTATGTTGGTAGTGTCGAGCCTTCCTCCGAGTCCTGTTTCAATTACTGCAATATCCACTTTTTCCTTGGCAAACCACTCGAAAGCCATCATCGTGGTTATTTCAAAGAAAGAAAATCCTGCATCGTCAAATTCTTCCTTGTGTGTGCATAAATAATTGAAAACCCACTTTTTAGGTATGGTTAGACATTCGTCTTTCTCTATGATTCTTGCTCTTTCGGTGAAGTCGATGATGTGGGGCGAGGTGTAAAGGCCTGTGCGAAGTCCCGCCTTCTGGAGTATGGATGCGAGAAAATGAGCGGTGGAACCCTTTCCATTGGTGCCTGCGATGTGGATGCAGGGATATTTGCCGTGAGGTTTTCCGTGACGAGCATCATATTGAAGCACCCTTGCAAGTCCCGGCTTGTAGGCCTTACTGCCAGCGGTCTGAAAACTCTGATGACGACTGAACAGGTCCTCAATCAGTTCATTATATGCTTTCTCGGAATATCTTTCTTTCATAATATCTTCTTCGCAGTCGCAAATTTAAGAAAAACTATTATCTTTGGAGTTGGATATGCAACTTTTGATTTGTTGAAAGAGTGATTTTTGAAGCAATGTCTATTCTTGATTCCAAATTCATAATTGACGGAGTTCCCGAGGATCTTACCCTCAGGGAATTGCTTGACGAGTCCTGCGAAGCATATCCATCTCCTCAGACCATTGTGGATGAAAGCATACTCGAGGACTTGGCGGAACCGGATTATGAAACATCCCGGGTGGAAAAATATGGCAATGCACTCAACTCAAAAATCCATTCTGGAAGTAAAAGTTTCTCTCTTACCCACAGTGAATTCTGCACCCTCAGAGACCTCTCGGCAGCAATTCTCGAGACCTTGTTCTGCGAGGGAATTTTTTCTTTGCAGGAGATTGAAATCGGCCTGAGATGGAACTGGGACATCGAAAAAATCGGAAATGCAGCCTCTCTCTACAATAGTGTTGCCGCCGCCTCGGAATTTCTAAGCGGTCTTTCGGTGAAAATCAGCGAATATGCCATCGAAAAGCACGGCAAATGTTCATTTGAGGCCTTTTGTACGGGGGTGCATTCCGACAGGGGTTTTATGGACTTTATTTCGAGTGCCTACGATGGTTTCGAGCAGCATTATGAGGATGCCTATATCACCCAGGAGAAGATATGTGACGAGGCTCTTGTTCCGGAAGAGGAGAGTTATGTGATTTACATTCCGTTCGACCAGTCGGCCCCTGCTCTTGCCGGAAGCGCCTTTTCTTCGTTTATCTCTCACGTGGGTTCGGGCGCGCCACTCATTGGCGACTCTGCCTATTTCAGCGACTGCTATCAGATATGTCGTGAGTTCATCAAGGACGGAATCGCCCTCAGTGCCGCTCAGGTGGGTAGCGGAGGTCTCTATTATGCGGCTTCACGTCTTACTGAAGGAGGTTGTGGACTTGACCTTTCCACCGGTTCTCTTGAAAGCCAGAATCCTTCGAAAAACATAGTTGAAATCCTTTTCAGCGAGATTCCGGGCATGCTTTTGCAGGTTTCATCATACGACAGGGACTATGTGGACACCGAGCTTCTTCTTCAGGAGGTCGCCTACTACACTGTCGGCAAGCCTACACTTTCTCACAAGGGGCTGAAAATCCTTAACGGCAACGGGGGAGCGGTGGCTCAGATTCTTGATATGCTCCTCACCACCCAGACTTCTGAAGGGGAGGATTGATTCCTTTTAGGAATATTCCCAAAAATTTACTATCTTTGCGCGCTTTTCTCTTGAGGAGCGTTTTTTTAGCTAATTCAAACAAAAAAATACAATTATGGCAAACGAAACAGTAAAAAGAGTCTATTGCTTTGGCGGAAAGAAGGCTGAAGGCAATGGCAAAATGCGCGAACTCCTCGGCGGTAAGGGTGCAAACCTCGCTGAGATGAGTCTTCTCGGTATGCCTGTTCCTGCAGGTTTTACAATTACAACTGCCTGCTGCACAGAGTATTATGAACTCGGCGGTGGCTATTCAAAAGAACTCAAGAAGGATGTCGCTGCGGCTCTCAAGGCTACAGAGGCAATCATGGGCAAGAAATTCGGCGATGAGAATGATCCTCTTCTCGTAAGCTGCCGTTCAGGCGCAAGAAGTTCAATGCCGGGTATGATGGATACCATCCTCAACATCGGTCTTTGCTCTAAGACCATCCCGGGACTCATCAAGAAAACAGGCAACCCACGCTTCGTATATGATGCATATCGTCGTCTCATCATGATGTACTCAGACGTCGTAATGGAGAAGGCAGAGGGTATCGAGCCTGAAGATGGCAAGGCTATCCGCCAGCAACTCGACAAGATGATGGAAGAACTCAAAGAGGCTAAGGGCTACAAACTTGATACGGAAATCACTGCAGAAGAACTCAAAACTCTTGCTGAGGCTTTCAAAGTTCGTATCAAGGAAGTTCTCGGAGTAGAATTCCCTGATGATGCAGAGGCTCAGCTTTGGGGTTCAATCGGTGGCGTATTCAAGTCTTGGAACGGAAAGCGTGCAATCAAGTACCGTCAGATTGAGGGTATTCCTGATGATTGGGGCACAGCAGTAAACGTTCAGTCAATGGTCTTCGGAAATATGGGCGAGACTTCAGCTACAGGTGTGGCTTTCTCTCGTAACCCTGCCAATGGTGACAACAAGTTCTATGGCGAGTGGCTCATCAACGCACAGGGTGAGGATGTCGTTGCTGGTATCCGCACTCCGAACCCGCTCAACATCGCAACAAAGAGCGAGCAGAACAAGCACCTTGCATCTCTCGAAGAGGCAATGCCTGCAGTTTACAAGGAACTTGACGACATTCGTCTTCACCTCGAAGGTCACTTCAACGATATGCAGGACATCGAGTTTACTATCCAGGAAGGCAAACTTTGGATGCTCCAGTGCCGTGTGGGCAAGAGAACAGGTCTTGCAGCCCTCAATATGGCAATGGATATGCTTGAGGAAGGTATGATTGACGAGAAGACAGCAGTCAAGAGGGTTTCTCCTTCTCAGCTCGACGAAATTCTCCACCCAATCCTTGACCCTGCTTCAGAGAAGAAAGCAAAGGCTGTTGCGCTCGGTCTCCCTGCTTCTCCGGGTGGCGCGGTAGGAACTATCGTGTTCACAAATGCTGACGCAGTAGCCGCTGCAGCTGCAAAGAAAGCAGTCATCCTTGTTCGTGAGGAAACCTCTCCTGAGGATGTTGAAGGTATGCGTGCTTGCGTAGGTATCCTCACTCAGAAGGGCGGTATGACTTCACACGCTGCTCTCGTGGCTCGCGGATGGGGTAAGTGCTGCATCGTAGGTTGCGAGACTATGAAGATTGACCTTGAGAAGAAGGAAGTTTCTTTCGCAGGTTCAGACAAGATATATCACGAAGGCGATACATTCTCACTCAATGGTGCAAAGGGTGCCGTTTATGCTGAGGGCATCGCTACAATGGATGCTTCCAACAACCCACGTTTCGTGAAGTTTATGGAAATCGCCGACAAGTTCCGCAAGATGGGTGTTCGCACAAACGCAGATACTCCTGAGGATGCTGCACGCGCTCTCTCATTCGGAGCAGAAGGTATCGGCCTCTTCCGTATCGAGCACATGTTCTACGGCAGCAATTCAGAGACTCCGCTTTCAAAACTCCGCAAGATGATTCTTTCGAAGACTGATGATGAGCGTCGCAGCGCGCTTGCAGAGCTTGAGCCATATATCAAGGCTTCAGTCAAGGGCACAATGAAGGTTATGGACGGCAAGCCTGTTACCTTCCGTCTTCTCGACCCACCTCTTCACGAGTTCGTTCCTCAGACTCACGACAAGAAACAGGAACTTGCTAAGGAACTCCACATTTCAGAGGCAGATATCGACAAGAGGGGCGAGGCTCTCCATGAGGTCAATCCTATGATGGGACACCGCGGAGTGCGTCTCCACGTCACTTACCCAATGATTTCAGAAACTCAGTTCAGGGCTATTTTCACCGCTGCGGCAGAACTTAAGAAAGAAGGTTTCAACCCACAGCCTGAGATTATGATTCCTGTGACAATTTCCGAGCGCGAGCTTCGTTTCCAGAAGGCTATCTGCGAGAAAGTCAAGGCAGAGGTTGAGAGCAAGACTCTCGAGAATATCGACTACAAGTTCGGTACTATGATTGAAATACCTCGTGCTGCCCTTACAGCCGACAGAATGGCTCGTACCGCAGAGTTCTTCTCATTCGGTACAAACGACCTTACCCAGATGACATTCGGTTTCTCACGTGATGACGTCAGCACCTTCATGGGCGACTATCTTGGCAACAAGATTCTCGACGCTGACCCATTCAAGACTCTCGACACCAAGAGCGTGGGTAAACTCGTTGACTATGCAGTGACAAATGGTCGTGCAACACGCAACAACCTCAAATGTGGCATTTGCGGTGAGCATGGTGGTGACCCTGCATCCGTTAAGTTCTGCGCTTCAATCGGCCTGAACTACGTTTCTTGCTCACCATTCCGCGTTCCAATCGCACGTCTCGCTGCCGCGCAGGCTGCAATCGAGGCCTAATCGCATATATTTTCGCGGTGCAGGTCGCTATTGAGGCCTGCTCGCCTCTCCAAATAAAATTCAGCAAGTATCATTTGCGGTACTTGCTGTTTTTTTGTTCTTTTCACCGAAGCGTAACATAGGCTCGGACGATTTTGGGCGTTTTTCGTCCGAGGTCAGTTTACGATGTGCCATAGAAGGCCCTGCAGTGGGGGTGTGGTTTTAGGCTCGGACGATTTTAGCCGTTTTTCGTCCGAGGTCGCGACGGAGTCTCTCAATATATGCGATTCGGCTACTACCATCTCAGCTACGGGGAGCACGAAGGAACGGCTATCCTCGCTGAGTCGGTTGCGATGGGAGCTTGTTGCCGTAGAAGCGTTTGGCAGTCTTCTCCGGGGACCGTGTCCACCCTCGGACCGTTAGAGGGATGGACCCGCAAGCGTAGCGCAGTGGGAGGAATGGAGCGGAGCGGAAGTCCTCCGGAGGAGAGCTGCCAACAAAGCTTGGAGGCAACTAAGAAGTGCCACAGAATTTCCTGAAATTGAGAGTTTATCTCTCTAAACTTGCTTATTTCAGATATATACTATATATTTGCGTGTTACTATTTGTTGGGTAATATCTTAGTGATAACGATAAAATTTATCGATATATGAAAAAGACCTTATTCGCACTTTGCGTTGCATGTGCAATGATAGATTTGTCGGCTTTTGGACAGACTGCTGCAAAGGTTTATACAAAGCGCCACGAGATTGCGGATTTTATGGAGAAAACCACGAAATTCGTACTTACAGGCAATATTTTCTACGACAAGGTACTTCGTGATGCGGTGGATACGAGGTGGGAGATTTCTCCCTATGAATTCTGTACATACGGAGAGTATCAAACCTTGAAAGGCAAGCCGGAATACTATTTTGTTGTGACGAACATATCGAAATATCCCGGCGAGGAAGGAAGCGGTATCAGAGTTCTGGATGCTTTCAAGACGGGCACGGACCATAATATAAATATAGTGACCGTTCCCGTGGGCAATGCCGAGGAACTTTCAGAGCAGAATGTCTATTTCTTCCCAATTCTTGTGGAATTTATGCAGGAATTTATTCGCAAGGCCACTGAAAGGGATAGTTATGCCTACGGAAATCTCGCCACCCTTGCATCGTTCAACAAAATTCCGAGAACTGCCGAGATCATCACCGACAGTAGTAAAATTATCGAGGCAATGGAATCGGCTGACCCCGACAAGGTGGTCGTCTATGATATCTGTCCGTCAAACCCCACTTATGGAGTTTCACATTCCTACAAGATGTACATAGGATGCTCCGACCATACTCTCTATATGTATAAGGATAAGAAGATTCCGAAAAAGAAATGAAATCAGGAATTTCCCCCGAGGGAATAAAATACGCGGTCAGACAGAGTTATGGCAAAGTTGCCTACACTGCATTGAGCGTAAGGTCGGGAACGGTTGTTGAAGATGGCAAATATCCCGAGGGCCTTGCGCACTTTGTGGAACATACCATATTCAAGGGAACTACCCGCAAATCCGCCTCAAAAATAAGTTCTTACCTCGATTCGCTTGGGGGAGAACTCAATGCCTACACAAGCAAGGAAGACATTACCTTCCATGCCACAGTTCTCAAGGATGATATACTCAAGGCGGCAGACCTTCTCTTTGAACTTGCAACCGATGCAACCTTCCCTTCTGCTGAGGTGGAGAAGGAAAAAGGCGTGGTGATAGACGAAATCGACACATATAGGGATTCGCCTTCGGAGGACATATATGATGTTTTTGAAGAAAAACTTTTTGCTGGCCACCCTCTATCAAAGCGCATTCTCGGAACTGAGGAAAGCGTGAGGTCAATCACTTCGGAACAGCTCGTAGCTTTCAGGAAAGAGTTTTTCGTGCCGGCAAACACGGCCTTTGTCATCGTGGCTCCTTACAAGGAGGAATATCTTGAGAGGCTGGTGTTGAGACTCACCCGAAAGTATTATTCTACGGCGCATCCGGAGGGTTGTGATCCTGTTGCAGAAGCTCTCCCAAAGGTTAAGGACGTCCATATTTTCAAGTACTACAAGCCTTTTTTCGAGAAGGTCAACAAGGACAATAATCTCGTGAATTGCATTATAGGCTCATACGCTCCTTCGCTCTACGAGGAGAGAAAACGTATTGCTGCCACGCTTCTTTTCAACATTCTTGGAGGTCCTGCAATGAACTCCAGACTGAATTCATCCCTGAGGGAGAGATATGGATGGGTGTATAATGTGGAATGCAACTACACCCAATATGCCGACACGGGCATCGTGTCCATTATTCTCGGTTGCGAGGAAGAACATCTCTCAAAATGCATAAAGGCGGTTCACAGGGAAATAGCAAAACTTCAAAGAAAACCGTTGAGTGAGAAAGCTCTTAAAGCTGCAAAGAAGCAACTTCTCGGCCAACTTGCCGTGGCGGAGGACAGTGGCGAGGCTCAGGCCCTGAGTATGGCGAAGAGTCTTACCTGCTATGGTCGTGTCCCGAGCGACAATGTGGCGGCACTCAAGGTGGGAGCAGTCACAGCTGAAGAGGTTCAGAGTGTGGCAAACGAGGTTTTTTCAAATATGTCAACGCTAATCTATTTGTAACCGATGTTCAGTCCCCAAATATCAGAAACGCTTTACTGGCTTACCCGTCAGACGCATATACGCACCAATCATGCGAGGATGCTTTGCGGCGCTGAAGTAGGGGAACTTCTCTCGGCTATTATACAAAAAAACGGATACAGGAACATACTTGAGATAGGCGTTTTTACCGGTTACAGTTCCATCTGTTTAGCCTCCGCTTCGCCTGATGTGAGACTGGACTCCCTCGAGATAAATGACGAACTCACCGACCTTATTTTAGAGGGTTGGAAGCGAGCCGGAGTGAACTCTCAGATCAATCTTAGCATAGGCGATGCAATGAAACTGATCCCCGAACTCAAGTTGCGTATTGACAATGGTTTGCAGCCTTTATACGACCTCGTTTATATAGATGCCAACAAGAGATATTACACTGATTATTATACGGCTGTGCTTCCTCTTTTGAGGCAGGGTGGAATGATAGTGGCGGACAATGTTCTCTGGTCGGGAAAAGCCCTGGATCCGAACTCGAAACTCGACCCTCAGACAAAAGGAATCAAGAATTTCAATGCCCTTGTGGAGAATGACGCGAGAGTCAAAGCGGAACTTTTGCCTTTGCGTGACGGCCTGTATCTGATTACCAAACTTTGATAAAAAAACATCCAAATATTATTGTCAGGTATCAAAAATGTTATAACTTTGCGTGTTTTTAAAATTACAAAGACTATAATGAAAAAGTTTATTACATTTATCGTTTCGCTGGCAGCATTCTCATTCGCAGCCAACGCTGCTTCTTATGAGGTTAACGATGCTTCAATTGACTCTCTTTTTGAGGAGGCAGAACTCGTTGTAGAGGCTCCTGCAGCACTTCCTGCACTTGATGCAACAGGAAGAAAGGTGGTTACTATCATTTGCAACATTTTCCTTGGATGGGCTGCTATCCATCGTGTTGTTCTCGGTACAAACAACCTTAACATCCTTTGGTACATCCTTACAGTCGGTGGTATCTTCGGTATCATTCCGCTCGTTGACCTTATCATGTACATCATTGACATTGCTCAGGGTGGCGGTTCAAAGTATATGGGAAACCCTAAATTCATCATGTGGGCTTAATCCATGACTGATAACAGAATAAGGGCGGCCTTAATTGTCCGCCCTTTGTTTTTTCTTATAGCGTTGTTTTTCTTGAGCGAGAGCCTGTGTTCCGCTCAAAGACAGGTGAGTGCCTCGGTGGAATCCAAGGTCCTTGCCAAGGGAAAGAAAACCATATCCAAAAAAGACGTGTTCTGCAAGTCGGATGGAAGCCTTGTGGTACATTCTTATTATGATGATGCGGATATGTATTTTCTCGTGTCCCGCCTCGGTGTGGTAAAACTGTATTCTCCTGCGACGAATGAGGTCTTGAACGATGTTCAGGGCATAATGGAGGCAAAGGATGAACTTCTCTACATTTTTGCCAACGGTATGGGTGAGGATCTCGGGATTTCGCAATATGAATTCGTGATTTCGGATTCAAAGAAGGAGGATGGCTACCTTAAGAGGACCTTCATTTCAAAAATATCCTCAAACAAATGCGCCAAAGTAGAGGTTGTGTACAAGGATTACCTGCCAATCTGCGCAATCTACTACGATAAAAAGGGCAGGGTGCTTACAAAAACCTACCTCTCAAACTATGAGGCGACAGGCAATTTCATTTTCCCGAGGAGGGTGACGGAAATTACCTATTTTATGGAAAAGGGTGACTCTACGGTGCGTCTGGACCTGTATTCGAACATCAAGGTGAACGAGCCTGCTCCGGAGTTTGATTTTGTGGTTCCCGCTGATGCCAAGCCTATAGACATCAAAGAGATTCAAAAAGCGTTGAAGAATTCCAAAAAATAGATGAGGACGGGAGAACATAAAAGAATAATAACCGCCGCAATGACGGTCTTTCTTTGTTTGTCGCTCTCTGCTCAAAAGCCTTACCCATCGATAAGGGGACCATTTTCTCTCTTTGACTACACAATGTCCACGAACAGAATCGCTTCTCGTGGAGTCATAATGACACATAACAGAACGAAGATTTCCTTCGACCCGATTTACCCTATCCCGACCTGTGCGTTAGTTCCGTCGGATATGGAAAATTACGGAACAATGTCTGCTTCAGAGGATTTCAATTTCGTGAAATACCTCGTTAGGAGTGACTTGAAGGCTGATGCGGTGAACCTTCTTTTTGCCGAAAACCTGTATTCTCCGAGCGACACTCTTTCGTTTCTGAAAGGTTTTGCCGCTTATAGCGTGCTCCAACTCGACACCGCAATAACCTGGTTCTCAAAAGTCCCCGAACTCTCTCCAATCTACGCCCCGAGCATACTGTACAGCGCAGCTTCGCTTGCCACTCTCGGAAGGACGCAGGAGGCTCGTGAGGCATTGAAACCTCTCCGTGCTCCGAGTGAACTTGTCGAATTGCAGAGTCTTCAGGAAGCCGGTCTCTGTCTGCTCGAGAATGATTTGGAGGGCTATAAAAACGCCTCCTCGGACTTTACTCATAAGGAACTCGGGGAGTATGAGAAGTCTCTTGAGACTATATATGACGCAAAACTTAAATACAAGAAGAAATCTCCAGTGGGCGCGGCCATAATGTCGGCGATAATTCCCGGCTCGGGAAAGATGTATGCAGGGGATTTTTTGAGCGGCCTGTCTTCATTTCTCATAGTCGGAACAACTGCCGGATTTACGGCGGAAAGTTGGATTAAAAGGGGAGGCGGCGACTGGAGAACAATAGTTCTCGCAACACTCACAGGCCTTTTTTACATAGGCAACATATACGGAAGTTATGTTTCCGTGTCGGTAATTGACACGGCTATAAACGAATCACACAATGCGACGATTCTTTTTAATATCCATATTCCTCTGCACGATATCTTCAATTAGTTTCGGCTCAACGAGGGAGTGGCTCATTAGGGCGGATGCCTTGATGGGAGCGGGTCAGTGGGGTGTAGCCGCCGCTGTGTTTGAGCGTGCATTGTGGGATAACCCGACCCCCGAGGAAAGCATTGTCGCCATACTCGGAAAGAGTGAGTGCTATTCCAAAGAAGGCAAGAACAAGGAGGCTTACGAAACGCTAAAAAGGGCTCCTATGTTCGGGCTGTCCGAAAGAGACAGAAAGGCCCTGACGATATCAAAACTCTGCTATGGCTATCTTTCCGGACAATATGAGGAATTCGAAGCGCAACTCTCTGAGGCTATGTCACTTGGCATCATACCCGAGATGGAATCCAACACAATCCAAACCATACTCTCAAATACAAAACTGCGTCAGAGAAGCGAAATCGCCGCAATGCTTCTTTCTATAATTCCGGGCTGCGGCCATTTCTACTCGGGAGAGCCTCTCAAGGGAGTTGAACATCTTGTGTGTGAACTTCTTGTCATAGGTGTTGCGACCTATTCCATAATTTCCGGACTTTACTTTACCGGCATAGGTGGTGGCGCCATGTCTCTTGCTCCTTTGAAGGTCTCAGCGGCCGAAGAATCCATGGAAGCCGTCGCTGGTTTCAACGCCCATGCAAAGAAAGAATATTACCTGCAGATATACTCCATCCTTTCATCATTGCAATAATCGACAAATATTGTTATATTTGTAGGTTTAATTGTTATTATGGACCAGTATATCGTATCAGCAAGAAAATATCGCCCGGAGAACTTCGAGACGCTTCTCGGCCAGGATACCATTGCACAGACTTTGCGCAACTCAATAGCTCGCAACCAACTCTCACACGCCTATCTTTTCTGCGGCCCGAGAGGTGTGGGCAAGACCACTACCGCACGAATCTTTGCAAAGATGATAAACTGCTCGTCTCCAAAGGAGAATCTCGAGCCTTGCGGAGAGTGCGAAAGTTGCAGGAGTTTTGCCGAAAACCGCTCATATTGCATATATGAACTTGATGCCGCTTCCAACAACTCCGTGGAGGACATCAAGAGCCTCATGGAGCAGGTGATGATACCTCCGCAGGTCGGACGCTACAGCGTGTATATCATAGACGAGGTCCACATGTTGTCGCAGGCTGCTTTCAATGCCTTCCTCAAGACACTTGAAGAACCGCCTGCACACGCAATATTTATTCTTGCCACAACCGAAAAGCACAAGATACTTCCAACCATTCTCTCCCGCTGTCAGACTTACGACTTCAACAGGATAAAGATTGAGGATATAATGACCAACATTCGCGGGATTGCCTCTAAGGAAGGGGTGAGGATTGACGAGGAAAGCCTTCACGTAATAGCCCAAAAGGCAGACGGAGCAATGAGGGATGCGCTTACGATATTCGACCAGTGCGTTGCATTCTGCGGCACGGATATCCACTACAAGAATGTTGTCGAGAATCTCAATGTCATAGATTACGATTACACTTTCGATTCCATAGACGATTTTCTCAAAGGGGACTTCGTGTCGGTGTTCAAACGTTTTGATGAGATAATATCAAAAGGCTACAATTCCCTTGCATTTGTTAATGCAATCACGAGTCATTTGAGGGACCTTGCCCTCGTGAAGGTCGGTGGCGCGGATAATCTTGTCGAGGTTCCCGAATCCATAAAAAGCAGATATGCTCAGCAGGCTTCAAAATGCTCTCTGGCATTTATCTACAAGGCTATGGATATAACTACGGCTTGTGAGGCGGGCTATCGCACGGCAGTCAATCAGCGTCTTCATATCGAGATGTCGCTCATGAAACTCAGTTTCATAGAAAAAGCCCCGGCAGGACAGGTGGCAGCGGCGTCTCAAGCTCAGGTTGCAGCGGCACCTGTTGCATCAGCACCTGCCGCTTCGGCACCTCAGCAGGTGGCTCCGGCATCGTCAGCAACAGAACCTCAGGCGGTTGCAGTACCTCCTGTTGCTCCGACCCCTCAACCTGCACCGGTAGCAGAGTCAGCCCCTGCGGAAACTGTTCGCAAGACCAGGGCGGAGAGGGCTGCGGCAAGGTCTTTCCTTGAGACGGCCATAGATGAAACCGCAAAACAAATGGAGGCAGCGCAGGCGGAGGAGGGAAAAATTCCTTCAGATGAAGACATCAATGCTTCATGGCACATTCTTGTGTCCCAATATGAGGTGACCAAGCCACGTCTGTATGCATCCCTGTCTTCAACATCCACATCCATCGAGCATCTTGATAACGGAGAGATAAAGTTCCACTTTAATGTTTCTGCCCAGAACGTGAAGGATTGGATAATTGACAAGGTACTTGAAGAACTCACTTATTCCTTCCGTCAGAGCTTGAAATTCTTCAAGATATCATTCGAAATAGGAGTGAATCCTATTGAGGTGAAGGAGGTTCACTATATGCCTTCCGACCAGGCGAGGGTCATGGCAAAAGAAAACGAGAATCTGGTATATGCAATTAATGAATTAGAACTTACGGTATAATGAAACTGCGTTGCGAAAACCTCGTTAAGAAATACGGCGTCAGAACAGTCGTAAAAGGTGTTTCGATGGAAGTCGAACAGGGGGAAATCGTGGGCTTCCTCGGTCCTAACGGAGCAGGCAAAACCACTTCCTTCTATATGATAACCGGCCTAATCAAGCAGAATGCCGGCAAAATTTTCCTTGACGATGAAGAACTTACCGACCTCCCTATGTACAAGAGGGCGCAGAAGGGTGTGGGTTATCTTGCACAGGAGGCATCCGTTTTCAGGAAAATGAGTGTCGAAGACAACATTCTTTCCGTTATGGAAATGGCAAACTTCCCGAAGCAGGAGCGTCAGGAGCGTCTTGAAAGCCTGATTGACGAGTTCAACCTCCACAAGGTGCGCAAGAGTCTCGGCATCCAGCTTTCCGGTGGAGAACGCCGTCGTTGCGAGATTGCGCGCGCTCTTGCCATCGACCCTAAGTTCATCCTCCTCGATGAGCCTTTCGCAGGCGTTGACCCTATTGCGGTGGAGGATATTCAGAGAATTATCGCCCAATTGAAATACAAGAACATCGGTATCATCATCACCGACCACAATGTGGGTGAGACCCTTGCCATCATCGACCGCGCCTACCTGCTTTACGAGGGCAACATCCTTGTGGCGGGCACTCCGGAGGAACTCGCTGCCGACCCTGATGTACGTACAAAGTATCTCGGAAGCAATTTCGTACTTAAACGCAATAAATTCAACTAATGGGATTATTCGATAAAGGTGTTCAACAGACCAAGAGGAGTTTCTTCGAGAAACTTTCCAGGGCTTTTGTGGCTAAGAGCGTAGTCGATGAAGAGACTCTCGACGCCATTGAAGAGGCTCTAATTTCAACCGATATGGGAGTTGAAACCACTCTAAAAATAATAGAAAACCTTGAGGACAGAGTCGAGAGAGACAAGTACATAAACCTTGACGAACTTATCGAACTTCTTCACGATGAGATAGGAAAACTTCTCGAGATAGATGACTGTCAGGTGCCTGTGGGCTATGAACTTACGGCAAAACCATACGTGATTATGGTCGTCGGAGTGAATGGCGTGGGCAAGACTACCACCATAGGAAAACTTGCTTCAAAATTTGCTTCTCAGGGCAAAAAAGTGGTTATAGGCGCTGCAGATACATTCCGTGCCGCAGCGATAGACCAACTTTCAATATGGGCTGAACGCAGCGGAGCGGACATCATCTCCCACAAGATGGGCTCGGATCCTGCTTCAGTGGCATTTGACACGGTTAGCGCGGCTGTTGCAAGAAAGGCGGATGTCGTGCTTATCGACACGGCGGGCAGGCTCCATAACCGTGTGGATTTGATGAACGAACTCACCAAGATACGCAACGTGATGCGCAGGGTTGTTCCGGAGGCCCCACACGAAGTTCTTCTCGTGCTTGACGGCTCTACAGGCCAGAATGCCTTTCGTCAGGCAACCGAGTTTTCAAAGGCAACTGATGTCACTTCCCTTGCTGTCACGAAACTTGACGGAAGCGCAAAAGGCGGCGTGGTGATAGGTATAGTGGATCAGTTCAGGATACCTATCCGCTACATAGGAATCGGTGAGGGTGTCGATGATTTGAAAGTATTTGACAAAAAAGAGTATATAGATAATTTGTTTAACAAAGAGGATTTGGAATCATGACCATTTCTTACAATTGGCTGAAAGATTATATCAGCTGTGATCTTACTCCCGAGCAGGTATGTGCTGCTCTTACTTCCATCGGTCTTGAAGTGGATTCACTCGAGAAAACCGAGGAAATTCCGGGTGGCCTCAAAGGCGTAATTGTAGCCGAGGTTCTCGAATGTGTCGAACATCCTGACTCAGACCACCTCCACGTAACCAAACTTAACACAGGCAGTGGCGAGCCTCTTCAGGTCGTTTGTGGCGCTCCGAATGTGGCTGCAGGACAGAAAGTGCTTCTTGCAACTGTCGGAACTGTGCTTGGCGAAGACTTCAAAATCAAGGTCTCAAAAATCCGTGGCGTCGAATCAAACGGAATGATATGCGCGGAGGATGAGCTCGGCATAGGCACGGACCATGCAGGAATTATGGTGCTTTCACCCGATGCTGTGCCTGGCACTGCGGCAAAGGATTATCTCCATCTTGCCGAGGATTACATAATTGAAATCGGACTTACAGCCAACCGCGTGGATGCGGCCTCACACATCGGTGTTGCCCGCGACCTCTATGCCTATCTGAAACTTCGCGACATACCTTGTTCGCTGAACATCCCTTCTGTCGATGCCTTCAAAGAGGGAGCGGGCAAGGCTATGCCTATTGAGGTTCTCGCGCCTGCTGACGCTCCACGTTACAGCGGCATAACACTTAAGGACGTTAAAGTCGGCCCTTCGCCTGATTTCATCGCAAAAAGACTTCAGGCCATAGGTCACAAGCCTATCAACAACATAGTCGATATCACCAATTTCGTTCTCTTTGAAATCGGTCAGCCGCTCCACGCTTTCGATGCATCGAAGGTAAAGGGAGGCAAGGTTATAGTCAGAAGGGCGGTTAAAGATGAACCATTCACTACTCTCGACGGCGTTGCAAGAAAACTCTACGACACCGACCTTGTGATTGCCAATGCCGAAGCGCCGATGTGTCTTGCAGGCGTTTTCGGAGGACTTGAGAGCGGAACAACCGAGGCTTCGACCGAGATTTTCCTCGAGAGCGCATATTTCAATCCTGTGACCATTCGCAAGACATCGAAACTCCACACCCTTAAGACTGACGCTTCCTTCCGCTACGAAAGGGGGGCAGACCCACTCGTCACCGAATGGGCAGGCAAGCGTGCAGCCATTCTTATGCAGGAATATGCAGGCGCAAAGGTAGTCGGCTCTTTTGAAAAAGCCTATGCTCCGGATGCACCTTCAAAGAAGACAATTGAACTTGATTACGACCGCATTGAGGCCTTCATTGGAAAGAAAATCGGTCACGATGTGATAGAGAAAATTCTCACTTACCTTCAGTACGAGTTCATCTCAAGAACTGCAACAGGGGCAGTTGTGGCCGCACCTTCCTATATGATTGACGTATATAGGGAGTGTGATGTGGTCGAGGAAATCCTACGTATCTACGGCTACAACAACATAGAACTTCCTTCAGCGGTTCACACCAGTCTGAATGCCACTCCGAGCGAAAAGCCCGAGCCTGAATATGTGCGCAACATCATTTCGGACTTCCTCGCTTCAAACGGCTTCAACGAAACGATGAACAATTCCCTCACAAAGGGCGACTACTACACCGATTGCAAGGCTTTTCCTGCCGAGAAGTGCGTGAAAATTCTCAATCCTCTCTCAAGCGACCTCAATGTTATGCGCCAGAGCCTGATTTTTAGCGGACTCGAGGTCATTGCCTACAATCTCAACCATCAGGTTCCATTCATCAAGACCTTTGAATACGGTTCTGTCTATGCCATAAAACCGGACTCGGACATCAACGACCACTCTTCATACGAGGAGCATACCTGCTTCAGCCTCTTCCTGTGCGGCCCGTCGGAAAAGTCCTGGCGTCTGCCTGCAGAGGACGGCAAGAGCAATTACTACATACTCAAGGGCTATGTCGAACTCCTGCTGCGCCGTCTGGGAAGTGACATCCAGCTTCTTCAGACCCAACCAGCTCCTGAAGATATATTTGCCGAAGGTCTTTCTTACCTTCTTCCGGGCAGTGGCGACGTAGTTGTGACCCTCGGCACAATCGCTCCAAAACTTGCCAAGAGATTCGGTATCAAGCAACCTGTGGTGGCAGCCGAGATTTCCTGGCCTGTGCTTTACAAATTGCTCAAGAGAACTACTGTCAAGTACAAGGAACTCCCTAAGTTCCCTGAGGTTCGTCGTGACCTCGCCCTTCTCGTGGATGAGAGTGTGACTTACTCCGAACTTCGCATTGCAGCCATAAAGGCGGGCAAGAAAGTTGTCAAGAGCGTCGGTCTCTTCGATGTTTACAGAGGAGATAAAATTCCGGGCGACAAGAAGCAGTATGCCCTCAGTTTCGTGCTTCAGGATGCAGAAAAGACGCTTACTGACGCAGAAGTTGACTCCATCATGAACAAAATCCTTTCATCGCTTCAGGCTCAATACAAGGTAACTCTCAGATAATGAAACGCAGTCTTCTACTCTTCTTGTGCGCGGTTATATGCCTTGCGGGATGTTCTCGAGGAAAGATCATCCCAAAGAAGACGTTTAAGAAGATATATGCCGAAATTTTCATTGCAGACCAGATTATTTCTGAGGAATACAACAATTCGAAACGTTTTCTCGATACCACCCTGGTCTATGAGAGCATACTTGAAAAATATGGTTACTCAGCAAAGGACTATCAGACCTCGATAGAAAACTATATGAGCGACCCGATACTCTTTACGAGGGTAATCAAGGCTTCAGGCAGAATCATTGATGCCAAACTGAAAACCGCCACAGTCGAATTGGAAGAATATGAGGCGGAACTCCAAAAACAGAGGGCTCTTGAAAATAAACTTGAGGCAATCCACCTCTATGCTCCGGAGCATTATTACTTCTTAGTAGGTCTGAGCGACACATCGAAGGTGTTTGCAATCTGCGACAGCATAAAGGTTTATGTGGATTCTACCGGATGTGGCGTGTGGAACTTTGACCCTCAGAAAGGCAGGGACACAATTTTCCGCGGTCCGATGATAATAGTCGATACCCTTGCATTTGCCGTGGATTCGCTTGCCGTGGCAGATACATTGGCTGTTAAGGATGCCGGTGATGCCACAGAAGCAGCCAAGGCGAAGCCGGGCTATGCTTCGTTTGCTTCACCTGCAGCACCGGAGCCCGCAAAGCCTGCCGCAACCGAAACCACCAAGCCGGTAGCTACGGAGCCCGCAAAGCCTGCCGCAACCGAAGCCACCAAGCCGGTAGCTACGGAGCCCGCAAAGCCTGCCGCTCCTGAATCCAAGCAACCTACAGAGCAGAAGAACGCAAAACGTGGGGGCAGATTCCAACAATCAACACCGGAAAATTGACATGCTGAGGTTTGATGACATAGCATACGGTCCGATACATTCGAGGAGACTCGGTTCTTCGCTTGGAATTAACATTTCCCCTCGGAGTGGCAAGTTATGCAATTTTGACTGCATCTACTGTGAGTGCGGCTGGAACGCTGACGGCAGGGAAGACCATATCCTTCCTTCGTTGAAAGAGGTGGTTGAGGCCATTGAGACCAAACTGAAATTTTGTTCCGAGGCGGGAACTCCGATAGATTCAATCACTTTCTCTGGCCACGGAGAGCCTACTCTTCATCCTGATTTTGAGGCTGTGATAGATGCGACCATTGCTCTTCGGAACCGCTATTATCCCGAGGCTAAAATATCGGTTCTAAGCAACTCCACAAGGCTTTCCGTGTCTTCGGTAAAGTCCGCTCTGCTTAAAATCGACAATCCCATACTCAAACTCGACGGTCCTTCGATGGAGGTGATTTCTCTCATCAACAAGCCCGAGGGCAGTTACAATCTCAACGAGGTCATCGAAAATCTTGCATCATTCCACGGGGACTTTGTTCTTCAGACTATGATGCTCTATGCCCCGAATGAGCCCCTTCTCAACCTTGAGTGCTGGATATTTGAATGGATGAAACTTGTCAGACTGCTTCATCCACGTCAGGTTATGGTCTATACTCTCGACCGCCCAAGTCCGGATACATCCCTGCGCCCACTTGCTGCAGGCTATATAAAAACTCTACTCCAACCTCTCAAAAAGGAGGGATTCAACATACAAATAAACGCTTAATCAGATACTATGACACAATTCCTGCAAAAGTACGGCCTTAGCGCCGATGTTCCGGCTCTCGAAGCCCTGATTGAATCCGTAAAGGCGGAAGTTCCAACTCTCAAGACACGTGAGGCATTGCTTTCCTGCTTCTCTTTGATGGATCTTACAACCCTGAAAACCGATGATACCGAGGCTTCCGTGGCAGCCCTTGTGAACAAGGTCAACGACTATGCCCGGAAATATCCCGACTATCCTCTTCCTGCTTCCGTTTGTGTGTTCTCAAATTTTGCATCTGTGGTTGCAGAGACCAGAAACAATCCTGCTCTTCACGCGACAGTGGTTTCAGCCTGCTTCCCTTCATCTCAGAGTTTCCTCGACGTGAAACTTCTTGAGGTTCGCAAGGCAGTTGAAAATGGTGCAGATGAGGTGGACATAGTTCTCAATCTCTGCAAGTTCCTCTCAGGCGACTATGCCGGAGCCTTCGATGAAATCAAGGCAGTGAAAGCCACAATTGAGGATGCTGCTCCCGATCGCAAGGTAATTCTCAAGGTCATTCTCGAAACCGGCCTTCTTCCTGACGCAGAGCACATTCTTTCTGCAAGTTTCCTCGCAATGGAGGCAGGTGCAGATTTCATTAAGACTTCCACAGGCAAGGTTTCTGTGAATGCCACCCCAATAGCAGCCGCCCTTATGTGTTCAGCCATCAAGGCTTTCCACGCAACTACCGGCAAGATTGTTGGTTTCAAGCCGGCGGGAGGCCTCTCGAGTGCGGACGATGCAATTCTTTACTACAACATAGTTTCAAGAATACTCGGCCCTATCTGGCTCTCTCCAAAGACACTTCGTTTCGGAGTCAGCCGTATGGCAAACAACCTCCTCAGCGCAATTGAGGGCAAAGAACTTAAGCAGTTCTAAGGCTGCGTGAGGCAGTTCTAAGGCTGAGGGAGGCCGTATAGGCGAGCCGGCACGATGGCTTTTTAAGGCTGTCCGTCTATAAGGCGATAACTTGCCGCTTCCAAAATGTGTTGAGGCTCAACCAAAATCTCATTTGGATTCAGGTCACCTCTCTTTACCGCCTCTGCTTCGCTCCTTCTCACAGCCTCGATGTCGGCTATGGTCTGGCTGAGTTTCTGGATTCTATAATAGGCTCTCACAGAGAGTTTCATTTTCTCCATAATGCCGTCAAGGGTTTCCCGGGCGGCATTTGTCATGTTGCAGAACCTCCCAATCTGTGAATTCGACATTTCCGCATTGCAGTTTATGCCTTCTTCCGCGAACCTCATCCGCTGGATTTCCCTGACTTTTCTCACTCTCCGGGCAATTTCTGCGGATGTCTCTCCTCCCGGGGCTTTCTTCGAGAGTTTCTTAGGATCAACGGGGTGCACCCAGATTTGCAGGTCAATTCTATCGAGAAGGGGGCCCGAAAGGCGATTGAGATATTGTTCCCGCCTTGTTCTTGTACACTTGCACCTGTTGCCTTCTCCGTAGTAGCCGCAAGGACAGGGATTTGTGGCGGCAACAAGGGTGAATCTTGCTGGATAGTCGATTTTTGCCTTCAGACGGGATATAGTGACCTTGCCGTCTTCCATAGGGGCCCTAAGCGCTTCTATCACCTGTTTGGAAGCCTCGCAAAACTCATCTATGAAAAGTATTCCGTTGTGGGCGAGGGAAATTTCGCCTGGTGCCACTGAGGAAGATCCTCCTCCTATTATTGATGCAAGGGATGCGCTGTAGTGGGGACTTCTGAAGGGACGCATCGAGTTCATCGGCTGCCTTATTCCTGCCACCGAATAGATTTTCCTTGTTACGAGGTTCTCTTCGGGAGAAAGGGGAGGCAAAATGCCGCACATCGCCTTGGCAAGTGAACTTTTTCCCGAACCGGGACTCCCGATAAGGATGATGTTGTGACCTCCTGAGGCAGCAATCTCAATTCCTCTCTTTGCCTGATTCTGACCTATTATTTCGCTCATATCCATTACCCCTGCGAGTGTCAGTTCCGGAAAACCGAGACTCGGGTCGGGCCTTTCCTTTTGGGCTTCTTTCGCGAAAGAATCTATATTGAATTTCTCATAACCATCTTTCTTTGTGAGTATTTCCACCACATCCGGCAGACTTTCCACTCCATAAACCCTCAATCCCTCAGCATAGTCCTGAATTTCAAGGGCGTTTTCCCTTGGCAAAATGAATTCTTTCAGTCCCAAAGAGCGGGCGAGGGAGAGCATAGGCAGGGCTCCGCTGATTTGCCGCACGCTTCCGTCAAGTCCCAATTCTCCCATCAGGAGGCAGTTGCTTGCGATATTTTTGGCTTCTTCTTCGCTCACATCCAGCTGCTCTGTAGCCAAAAGCACTCCTGCGGCAATGGGAAGGTCGAAGCCGGAGCCCTGTTTGTGGGTGTCCGCAGGGGCGAGGTTGATAACTATCTTCTTGCCGGGAATTTTATATCCGAGAGTCGTCATTGCCGTGGTGACCCTCAGCAGACTTTCCTTCACCGCCACATCTCCAAGTCCCACGAGATGAAATCCGATGCCTATGGAAACATCGATTTCAATAGTAATGTGCATAGCGTCAATCCCGACGCACTTGGCTCCGTTTATATTGACCAACATAGACTTAAATGTTGATGTCAAAGACATATTCATCCTTCCATCCGGATATGGAGAGCCTCAATTCTGTGGTGGAATAACTCAGAGTCAGAATCACATCTTCAAGGTTGGGTGTGCTCCAGTCAAAGCCGCTCTCCAGTATCATCTGTCCTATGGCAAAGCGTCTGAAAAGGCCTGAGGTCGGATCCGAGAGTTCGAGAAGGAGGCTTCCGTCCGTTTGCTGTGGCAGATTGAACATCCTTTGCGCTCCCGAATAGGAATCCATTTCCACTTGAAACTGCCCCTCGTGCGGCTCAAGTCTCGAGTTGTAACCGTCATTACAGCCGAGTATTCGGAGCTTGTAAGGATTGATAGGATCATCGTAGGTGAGCATAACGGATACTTTCGAGTATTTCTTGTAGAGGCTGAGTGTGTCCCTGATTTCACCTGCAATGATATTTACCACCTTTCTGGAAGCATAGAGAGGGGGATAGTCGCTACCTCGTGCGATAGTGTAACTCTCAAAACTGCATTTTCCCTCATCTCCGCAGTAGGCTGTGACCGAGGTTTCCCCTTGGGGCAGGGTGACTTTTATCTCCTCGGTCAGCTTTCCGGGAGCGAAGGCAAAGGTCTGAGCATCTCCGCTTGAGGACAAAAAGTTTATGTATAGCGTGTCGGAAACGCTTACCTTTGAGAGATTGAGGATATAGGTGCCACGGCAGTCCCCGCGGTTTTCCTTCACGGAGCAGGAAACAGCCAGAGCCCAAAACGTTGTGATAATAAAAATAGTATGCTTCATATTGGAAAATGTGCGTTTTATCATAAGTTTCTTAGAATATGTAACTTATTGCGATATTTAAGGTGTCGGGAAGAAGAAATACTTTCTTGCCCTGCTCGAGAACATCCCCGCACCTTGGACATGAGTATTTCTTGTAGGTTGCCAGACCGCTCCACAATCCCCAGCCCGCTTCTATGTTTATGTGGGAGGAGAGCATATAGGCATAGCCCACGCCTATACCGAGGCCATACCTTTCTCCTTCATTGGTAACAGGGGATACAATGCCACCTTCGTTGTATTCCTGAATTTTGATTCTTGAATTGACATAAAAACCACTGTAGCAATGCCAGAGCCAGTATCTCGCCCCCACAGAAACCGACCTTGTTTTAACTTGAAACTGATTTGACTGACCTTGTCGAAAGGTAAAAGGGCGGTAAACGACTCCGGCATCAGCGCTCCAGTGTCGCGAAAACGCATAAGAAAAAGAAGTGTTGATTCCACCGAGAAATGCCAGATCGGCGAGGTTTGTCGAACAAGAGAATTCTTGAGAGTTGACAGTGAAATAAGCAAGCAATGAGAAAAGTGTAACAACACTTCTTTTGAGTATATGCGTCTTCATCGGGTTCTATTTATAGTTTTCGAATGCCTGGTTGATCAGGGTGCGTTTAGATGGATAGAGGTCGAGGAGTTTGTCCCAAAGGGCATCACGAGATGTTACTCCGCCCTGGAGTGCAGCGAAAATCTGCTGTTTCGAGAAGCCTCTCTCTGAAAGATAGGTGAGAATCTGCGGTCTGAACCAGTATTGGCTTCCCTGGTCCGGTCCGCTCAAGGCATATCTCTCTCGGAACATCTCGCTCGAAAGGTAGTAGGCCCACATTTCCCCAACCTCGCAATAGCCTGCATTTTCCCTATTGCCGTCTCCGTAGCAGTCCAGTCCGTCCTTTATCAGACAGTCTAAGATGTAGTTGATGTAGGTGTTCCAATAACTTGCTCCCACAGAGGAAAAATGGCTTGCGTGCGAGAGTTCGTGCGTGACCGTATTGTAGATGTATTTGTAGGATGTGCCGTTGGAAATGCCGAGAATCAGGTCCGGAAGAAAGAAATTCACGAGAGGAGCAAATGCTCCGAGTACGGTCTTGATTGCGGTCATCGATGTCAGGGTGTTGTGGTGGGCCATAGGGGCGGATGAGGCTTGGAAAGGTGTGAGTGTCCATATCCTCAGGTCCGAAGGTGGCAGCGACACATTCATATCAGCCTTGTCGCAACGGCAGTAATAGTCGTAAGCGGCATTGTTTACCGCGCATCTGCGGTACATCGTGGGGTCGCTTGAAGGAGTGATTGTGGCGTTGAGACCTTGTGGCGAAGCTGTTCCGAGAGCGCACACCGAGGCCCTGAGAATGATGAGGTTAAACCCCTGGCAAAAACCTTTGTTGTTCTCAAAAACAAGCCTGTACCTCGGATTTTTTGCATAACTTTTTGACATTTTATAGCGACCGTCCCTGTCGGTGAAAGTGGTGCAGAACTTTACGAAAACATTGCACATAACTTTGACCTCCGACACTCCGAAAGGCTTGCCTCCGTTAAAGTCCGGGTCACTCATAAGTATTTGTCCTTCTGGAGTATAGGCTGGGCTGGAGGCTTTAGTGAGACAGTCCTCGTTGCCTGTGATTATGAATGCCGTCCTTTCAACTTCCGCCCAGTCCACGGGACTGCCTTTCGTGTCTTCCTCAGGGATGTAGCAGTTGCTCAGGACTTCGTGTTTCAGGCCCTTGAAATCAAAATCCACCGGTGCCACCGTATATAGATAGGTGATGTCGTATTCGGGTATTACAGGGTCATGATACCAGTCTCCGTCCTGTTCGATTTTATAGTCGAGAGGATGGTCATATATTGGCAAACCAAGGTCATAAACCGCTTCCGCCTCCTTGTTGTTAAGGGGCAAGAATCTTACATAATAATGTGTTGGAGAGAGCCTGTCTCCGGCTTTTGTGATTGGAAAATTCTCTTCAAGCACATCCTGCGTGCATACAGCCTCGAGCGCCTTTGTCATATTTTCTGTTGTATAAGGGTTGTTCAACTTGCCTCCGAGGACAATTTCCCCGTGTGAGAGTGGAGTGTCGGTGGATGAAGGCGTGGAGTCCAAGTAGTTTTTCGAGCAGGAAGCCGGGACTCCCAAGAGAAGGACTGAGCAAATCAAGGTCAGCGTTTTCAAGGTTTTCATATTCTTTTTCATATCTCTGTGTTTTGGGTGCAAAAATAAGGGCCGCAACAACCGTTTCAGTTTTTTTAAACGTTTAATTTTCTGCTCCTCCGAAATCGTTGTTTTTAGGGGCATATAACGCGGAAAATTGCTTTTATTTTACTATATTTGCCCGATTATATGTTTTTGTGAAAAAGAGAAAACACGATATGAAGTTAATCAAAACACTCCTTTGCGCCGCTGCTGCCATCTTCATGGTTGCATCTTGTAATTCCGTGAAGGAAATCCCATATTTTCAGGATGCCGAAAAGCAGGAAGGGACTAATGTAAACGAGATTTCATCTGTTCCGGGCAAGGCCATAAAGGTTAAACCAGAGGACAAAATCACCATCATCGTAAGCAGCAAGGACCCTGAGCTTGCAGCTTTGTTCAATCTTCCGATTTATTCCAACCAGGTCGGTGTTCCGGGCATTTCCGCTTCATCCCAGCAGTCGGCAAGTTACACCATTGATGTGGATGGCAACATTATGTTTCCGGTGCTTGGAAAACTTCATATTTCGGGCCTTACGAGGTCGGAGATTTCGGAATTGATATCGGACAGGCTCATCAGGGAGGACCTTATCAAGGACCCTACGGTTTCGGTGGAGTTTCTCAATCTCAAGGTTTCTGTGCTCGGAGAGGTCACAAAACCGGGCGTATACAACATTACTCACGACAGTTTCACTATCTACGATGCCATTGCCGTGGCCGGTGACCTTACCATCTACGGTATCCGCAAGGACATTCAGGTCATTCGTACCGAGAATGGCGTTCAGAAGGTCTATCATCTGAATATAAACTCTGCAGAGGAAATGACTTCATCTGAAGGTTTCTATCTCCAGCAGAATGATGTCATTTATGTGAAACCTAATAAGATGCGCGCCCGTCAGGCCACCGTCAACGGAAACAATGTCCTGAGCGCCTCTTTCTGGGTTTCAATCGCTTCTCTCACCGCAACAATTATCAGCATAGTGCTTCAGAGTGCAAGATAGTACCTCAAGTTCCCGTATTATGACAAACGAAATCATTACAAATCAAAACTCTATCAGAGAAGAACAGCAGACCATAAGCCTGAAGGAATTCGTAGGAATAGTCCTCCGCTATTGGTACTGGTTCGTAATAGGCGTGATTGTCTGCGTGATTTGTGGCGCTCTTTACATCAAGAAGACGCCGCCTGTGTATCTTCGCAGCGCGACTGTGCTCGTGAAGGATGACCGCCGTACCCCTACTCTCGGAGGTGAGGCTATGATAGGTATGGACATATTCAAGTCCAACTCCAATGTCTATAACGAGCTCGTGGTCATTAAATCCCCGGCCCTTGCGATGAGCGTGGTTTCCCGTCTCGGACTCAACTACAATTATGAGGCAGACGGCTTCTTCCACCCTGTGGTTCTTTATGGCGCGAGTCTTCCTTTCAAGGTTCAACTTCTCGATGTTCCCGACAATAAGTCGGCGGC